>JBEEHZ010000146.1:0-2632 GCA_041167705.1 Verrucomicrobiota bacterium
AAAATGTCGATCCACCGACCACAACCGATTGAGGCAAGCAAATGGCAAAGGTCGGTGCCGTGATTTTGGCCGCGGGCAAATCTTCGCGTCTCGGTCACCCGAAACAACTCCTCCAATTTCGCGGCCAGACTCTGGTGCGGCGAATTGTAGATGCAGCAGAGGAAGCCGGTTGTTCACCGATTGTGATTGTGATCGGCAGCGACAAAAACAAAGTGGCGCAAGAATTGGAGAGAACCGGCGCGGTCATCGTTGAAAACGTAAATTGGAACAAGGGGATGGGAACTTCGATTCGAAGCGGAGTGCAGCGTTTGATCGATATCGCCCCGAATGTCGAAGCGATTGTGCTGCTGGTTTGCGACCAACCATTTGTTGATTCGCACACGATCGAACAGGTCATCGCGCTCGGCGAGAAAACGAAGAAAGCCATCGTCGCATCCAGTTACGCAGGGACGCTCGGTGTGCCTGCGCTCTTCGATCGGTCGAGCGCGAAAGAGCTGCTTGCGCTCGATGACGGAAGCGGAGCAAAGCCAGTTATCTTTTCAAATCGAGGCCAAGTCGCGAAATTTACCTTTCCAGAAGGCCAGATCGACATCGACATGGCGGCGGACTATGAGAGGCTGTGCTTAAGCGAGGATTGAACGACATGACATCGCTCACTGCATTGCTCCCTCAATGGCGGCTCATTCGTCGGATTCGTGGGTCCGCGGACGGCCCGGGCTTAGAGGAGACAGGATAGCAAAAATGTAGGTCCCCGCGATGCATGCCCCAAATGCGCTCGATCCGCAGTCGCCACAGGCACGCGCGATTTACGATTTGGGGATCATTTCAACGATCGTCTTCGTTCTCATTTTCGTCGTTGTGGCGGGCGCGATCGTCTACGCGATCTTTCGCTTTCGCGGCCGCGAGGGCGAGCCCGACCCGAAGCAGTTCGCCGGAAGCGAGAGAGTGGAAATCATCTGGACGGCGATTCCGTTCCTGATCGTCGTGTTCCTTTTTGTGCTGACGCTGCGCGGGATGAATCGCGCTGATCCGCCGCCAGCGCCTTCACCCGATTTGATTGTGACAGGACATCAATTCTGGTGGGAGGCACAGTATCCGGGGTCTGGAGCGGTGACGGCGAACGAAATCCACATTCCGATCGGAAAACCTTTGTCGGTGCGGTTGGATTCGAAGGATGTGTTGCACGAATTTTGGGTGCCGGAATTGGCGCGCAAAATGACGACGGTGCCGGGCCAGCCCAACCACATTTGGCTGCAAGCCGACAAGCCCGGCACTTACATCGGTACTTGCTCGGAATTTTGCGGCATCCAACACGCGTGGATGCGCATCCTGGTGGTGGCGGAAGAACCTTCGAAGTTCGAAGAATGGCAACGGGCCCAATTGCAGCCGGGCCAGGCCGCGACAAGCGACGCCGCGGCCAAAGGATTGACGTTGTTTCAGACATCGACCTGCATCAATTGCCACGCGATTCGTGGCGTGCCGGGCGCTAATGCGAGCGTCGCACCGGATCTCACCCACGTCGCCAGCCGGCGGCAACTCGGCGCCGGCATCCTGGAAAATAATCCGGCGAATATGCGGCTCTGGGTCAAGAATCCGCAGCACATCAAGCCCGGCGCTCTCATGCCGGATTTCAATTTCACCGACCAGGAACTCGACCAACTCGGAGAATATCTAAACACCTTGCGATGAATGGTACGACCGCCACAGCGACCCTGGCACCGCTGTTAGACCCGGCGGTACGGGCGCACCATCGGCTCGCCTGGCTTTCCACGGTCGATCACAAACGCATCGCCATTCTCTACCTCCTGGCCGGTCTTTTCTTTTTCGTGGTCGGCGGGCTCGAGGCACTTGTGATGCGCCTCCAACTTGCCGTGCCCAACAATCATTTTCTTCAGCCGAACACTTACAATCAACTCTTCACCATGCACGGCACCACGATGATTTTCCTCGTCGTGATGCCAGTCATGTTCGGCTTCGTAAATTACTTCCTCCCATTGCAGATCGGCGCGCGCGACATGGCTTTCCCGCGTCTGAACGCGCTCGGTTTTTGGCTGATCCCGTTTGGCGGAATTCTTTTGCACTTTAGCGTGCTCGCAGGCGGCGCTCCCGCAGTCGGCTGGTTTTCCTACGCGCCTTTGAGCGAGACGCCGTATTCTTCTACTCTCGGTGTTGATTACTGGGCGGTCGCGCTCTTCGTGCTCGGCATCGGATCGGTCAGCTTTGCCATCAATACTATCGCGACTGTTATTTCGCGGCGCGCGCCCGGAATGACTATGCGACGTATTCCGCTCTTTACCTGGATCAATTTCGTCAATGCTTTCATCATCATTCTCGCGATACCCGTTTTAAACGCGGGGTTGGCGATGATTTTGATCGACCGACAGCTCGAGGGCCATTTTTTCCTGCCCTCCCATGGCGGGTCGGCGGTTTTGTGGCAGCACATCTTTTGGGCATTCGGCCACCCGGAGGTCTACATCATGGTACTTCCAGCTTTCGGGATCGTTTCGGAAGTGATCCCGGTTTTTTCGAGGAAACCGATTTTCGGCTACGGGTTTGTCGCCGGTTCGACTGTCGCGATCGCGATTCTAAGCATGAGTGTGTGGGGTCACCACATGTTTACGGTCGGGATGGG
>JBEEHZ010000147.1:0-4309 GCA_041167705.1 Verrucomicrobiota bacterium
GCAAAAAGTTACCGATCCGTCGCCCGCGGTTTCGCCAGGCTCTCCAAATGCCGCGATCGACGAAGTAGGTCAGAAGAATACTGTCGCGCGTTTTCACCTCCGGGCCGACCGGCTTGGCCGAGTGCCAGGTGTCATCCCAAACCGCGAACGCATAGCCGGTGTTCGGCGCGAACGGCATTTGCGTTCGCTTCGGCTTGGTTCCGTCCGGCAATTCTTCGTGAAAAATCGTGCCGATGTGCGTGTTGGAATTGTCCGCCGGCAAGTAAAGCTGAACCGTGATCCCTTTCCAAAGACTGTCGGTGTGCTTGAAAACGCGGTAGCCCGGGACGTCGCGGGTCAGAATCGGCACCGGGTACATTCCGACCGTGGCGAAATTTTCTCCAAAGCGTCGCTTCAACCCCGGCGCGAGGTGCTGGATCAACGCGGCTTTTACTTCGTCCGAACGCAGGACGCGGCCAACCACGTCCCAAACTGCAAATTTTTCCGCGGGAAGATGGCGAATGTATTCCGGAAACAAATCAATCTTGGTCCGGGTCGGTTTTCCATCCGGGCGACTGCTTCCCATCTTGCTTTTTCCCGACATCCGCCGGTAGTCGTTCTCGTTCGGCATCGTGCGCAACATTTCCGCGTAGAAGTCGGTCGGAAAAACGCGATCGAACTTCAAATGATAGAAAGGAACGCTGTCCTCACGCGCGTTTCGCGCCGACTCAGCGACGAATTTCGTTAAGCTTGAAACCGACCATGATTCCTGCACGTCTCTTTAGTTTGGAGCGGGAATCATTCGCCCCGACTGTCGAACCGTGTCAAGCCGCTGGAATCGGCGCGCGAATAATGTTAGACGGTTGCGCTGGCCAAACTCAATCATGAGCGAGCCAACCAGAAATGCTTCATTTTTCTCACGGCCGGGACGCTGGCTGGCGGAATTGATCCTCGTCTTCGTCGGCGTTTACGCCGCATTTTGGTTAAGCAATTATCAGCAGCATCAACAGGAAGCGAAACGGCACGATCAGATTTTGGCCTTACTGGAACAACAACTGAAAGAAGGGATCGCAAGCGCCAAAACCGAAGGTGCTAGAGAAGAACAGCTGGTTGGCAATTTTCAGCGCGCGCTGGCAGCCGGAGAAATGCCGCTGCTGGGAACATTTTCTTTTTCGTCGGATTATAGCGCCAGCGATATTGCCACTCTGCTCCAATCAGGCGGAATCGAGCTCCTCGATGTGCAAACGCTCGCAGCACTGCGCAATTTTGAATCGGTCATCCGCGGCGGCCTTGCCCGGATAGCACATTTTCAAAAGTTAAGTGATGAGATGATTGCGCCAAATCTCGACCAGGACGTGTCCTTCTTTTACGATCCCGCCACTAAGAAATTGCGAAGACGTTTTGAAAAGTACCCGGAGGCGTTACGATCTACCGTGAACTTTTTTCATGATTTGGAAAAAGCCCAAACCGATTTGCTGACGCAAATTCAGATCGAACGACAACACCGCAAATGATCTGCGCGCTTCGAATCTTGCTGTTGCTTCTCGTCGCCAATATCGCGAAATCGGCCGACTATCCGTCGCCGACGGAAGGCGATTATACCATTCGCGATTTCAAGTTTGCATCCGGTGAAAGCCTACCGGAACTGCGGATTCATTATCGAACGCTCGGCAAGATCGACAAAGATGCCCAAGGCAAGACGCGCAACGCCGTTCTCATCACGCATGGAACGACCGGCAGCGGCGCGCAATTTATTCGTCCGGAATTTGCCGGTGAACTTTTCGGAAAAGATCAGCCGCTCGATACGACTAAATTTTTTATCGTGCTCCCGGACGGAATCGGCCACGGCAAATCGAGCAAACCGAGTGACGGAATGCACGCGAAGTTTCCGCACTACGGTTACAACGACATGGTGGAAGCACAGTATCGACTCTTAACCAACGGACTCGGCGTCAATCACGCGCGGCTGGTGATGGGCACGTCGATGGGCGGAATGCACACCTGGCTCAGGGGCGAATCACATCCCGAGTTCATGGACACGCTCATGCCCTTGGCCAGCTTGCCAACCCAAATTTCCGGTCGCAATCGGGCCTGGCGGCGAATGATCATCGACGCGATTCGGAACGACCCGTCATGGAACGGCGGCGAATACAAAACGCAACCGCCCAGTCTGCGCACCGCCGCGGAAATGCTCTGGTTCATGAGCAGTAATCCGGTTTTACGACAAAAAGAAGCGCCGATACTCGCGAAGACTGACGAGGTGCTCGACAAATTCGTCGAACAAATCGTGAAAACAGACGACGCGAACGATGTTCTTTACGCGTTGGAGGCATCCCGTGATTACGATCCCGGGCCGAACTTGGAAAAAATTCGTGCGCCGCTGCTCGCAATCAATTCCGCAGACGATCTCATCAATCCGCTGGAATTGGGAATTCTCGAACGCGAAATCAAACGCGTTCCGCATGGGCGCGCGATTGTCATTCCGTTGAGCGAGCAGACGCGCGGTCACGGCAGCCACACGATTGCAAACTTGTGGAAAGAGCAGTTGTCGATCTTGCTCAAGGAATCGGAGCATTGAAAAACAGCGAGGTCGCCGAAAAGTTTGCGGAACTTTCCACGCCGCTGATTGCGGACGCCGCTCTTCGTTTGCGGGTGCCGTTGCGAATCGCGCCACTTGGCATTCATGCGGTCGTTTCCGGAAGCCGTCTCGCTGGTCAAGCGCTGTCGGCGAAGCATTTTGGGAGCGTTGACGTTTTTCTCGAAGCTATGCAATCGGCAAGAGCGGGCGACGTTCTGGTGATCGATAACAACGGCCGGACTGATGAAGGTTGTATTGGCGATCTGACGGCGCTGGAAGCGCAGGCCGCAGGCCTGGCCGGAATCGTGGTCTGGGGAACGCATCGCGATACCCCGGAATTGAAACAAATCGGTTTTCCAATTTTCAGCTACCGCTCGTGTCCAGCCGGTCCGCAACGATTGGACGCGCGGACGGACGACGCGCTTCAAATCGCGCGCTTTGGCGATTTCGAAGTCACCTCAGACGATTGCGTCTTCGCCGATGATGATGGCTGTGTCTTTGTCGTTGCGGACAAGATCGACAACGTTCTCGCGGCCGCGCGAGCGATTTGGAATACGGAACGCAAGCAAGCGGATAAAATCAGAGCTGGAACAACGCTGCGGCAGCAATTGAAGTTTGCGGAATTTTTGAAGAAACGATCGACCAATCCCGCTTATACTTTTCGCGAGCATCTCCGGGATATCGGCGGCGCAATCGAAGAATGATTTAAGATCGACATCGGCGTTCGACGCTTTTTCAATCGCACCATGAAGCGAGCAATCTTCTGTTTCAGTTTACTTTTCGCGGCGACAAGCGCCTCCATCCTTGCTGCCGACTTCGACGTCATCATCCGGAATGGTGCGGTCTATGATGGCGCCGGCGGCGACGCGCAACATGTCGATCTTGCGATTAAAGGCGACCGCATCGCGGGCGTGGGCGATTTCAAAAACGCCAAGGCGAAGACGGTGATCGACGCGAGCGGGCTCGCGGTCGCGCCGGGTTTTATCAACATGCTTTCCTGGTCGACCGAATCGCTGATTCAGGATGGCCGTTCCCAAAGCGAGATACGTCAGGGCGTGACCACGGAGATCATGGGCGAAGGCGAATCGATGGGGCCGGTGAACGACCGGGTCCGCGAGTTCATGTTAAAAAATCAGGCCGACATCAAATACGAGATCAAATGGAATACGCTGGCGGAATACCTCCAGTATCTGGAAAGGCGCGGTGTTTCCTGCAACGTCGCTTCGTTTGTCGGCGCGACCACGATTCGCGCAAATGTCATCGGTTTTGACGATCGCGCGCCGACGCCGCAGGAGCTCGATCAAATGCGCGAGCTCGTGCGCAAAGAAATGGAAGCGGGCGCGCTCGGCATCGGCACGTCGCTGATTTATCCGCCGGCGTTTTACGCGAAGACCGAGGAATTGATCGAGCTCTGCAAAGTCGCCGCCAAATACAAAGGCAAATACATCTCGCACATGCGCAGCGAAGGGAACCGGCTCTTCGAAGCACTCGACGAGCTCCTCCGCATTGCACGCGAAGCAAAAATTCCCGCGGAAATTTATCACATCAAAGCCGCTGGGCAGAAGAACTGGGCTAAGGTCGATGACTTGTTAGGTAGAATCGAAGCCGCGCAGAAAGAAGGACTTAAAATTACGGCGGATATGTACACTTACACTGCGGCCGGCACCGGGCTGGATGCTTGTCTGCCGCCCTGGACGCAAAACGGAGGTTATCCCGCGCTCTTCAAACGTTTGCGCGATCCGGCCACGCGAG
>JBEEHZ010000148.1:0-4549 GCA_041167705.1 Verrucomicrobiota bacterium
TGGGCTGACCGAGACGCGACGATTTGCCCGCGGCCAAAATCACGGCGCCGATGTTTGGCATTTGCTCGCCTCAACCGATGGCGGCCCGTGGATCGACATCTTCCTTTCGCGAAGGGAATGACCTGAACCTTTGGCGAATACGCGCTGAATTTCGGAGATGATCGCGAGCGCAATTTCTTCCGGGCTCTCCGCAGAAAGATCGAGTCCGGCTGGTGAAAAGAAACCGGCGTTAATCGTGACCCTTAGATCGAGCAGATCGTTCATCAATTGATCGCGTCGTTTGCGTGGTCCGATCAAACCGACATAGGGCAGATTCAGTGGTAGTAATTTTTGCAGCGCCACAAAATCGCGCCCGTAATTGTGCGATTTCACGATGGCAGCTGTCCACTGGTCGGCTTCGGTCGTCAGTGCGTGTGGATCAACAATCTCCATCGCCTGCCAGCCGAGTAGTTCGCATAACCTGTGCAATGGCGCGCTGTCAGGCCCTTCCCCGAAAATCAAAAGCCGAATCGGCGGATGAATTTCTTGGACGAACGATCTGTCGGGGAAGCCATTGGCTTCCCATGGGACGACAACGTCGTCCCCTACAACGGATGATCCTTCGTACGTCGTCATCGCATAGCAACTGCGCCGCACGTTCAAGTGCTCGGCAAGATCGACAAGAAAGTTTTCCGCGACCTGTTCGATGAAGATGTCGATCTTGCCGTTGCAGCCGAAGCGCCGTCGGGTGTCGAAACTCATCGTCGTAGCAACGCCGTTCCGCAGAACTTCGCCGGCACACAACGCCACTTCGTCTTCGATACAGCCGGCGCTAAGAGAACCAACTGTGCGTCCGTCTTCGCAAATCAACATCCGCGCGCCTGGCCGCCGATAACTTGAACCTTCCGCGCGCACGAGCGTTGCCAAAGCGAACGATTGACCGCGGCGCTTCTCGAACTCGCGAAGAATTTCGTAAATTCCTTTCAAAGAAGTTTCTCCAGCGTGACCGGCAGTTCGCGCACGCGCACTCCAGTCGCGTGATGGACCGCATCGGTGATGGCGGCCGCGATGCCGGCCAGTCCGATCTCGCCGATCCCGCGGGCGCCAAGTTCGTTGATCTCTTTGTCGGGAAAGTCGAGAAAATGCACATCGATCGGGGGCACATCTGCGTTCACCGCCATCATGTAATCTGCGAGGTTGGAATTAATCGGCGCGCCGTTTTGCGGATCGTAATGCGTGTGTTCCAACAGCGCCATTCCGATCCCCATGACAACAGCGCCTTCAATTTGGTTGCGGCCGGCGAGGGGATTAATGATGCGGCCTGCATCGATCACGGTTACGACGCGATTCACGCGCAGCCGCGCGATTTCCGGTTGCCATGTCACTTCGACAAAGTGACAGCCGAACGAGTGCGTCGAGAACTTCGGCTTTTTTTCGCCGAATGTTGCTTCAGCACTGCCGTTGCCGCTGACCAGGCGGACATTTGCGCGTCGCAACAAATCTGCGAAGGGGACGCCGCCACCAGAGCCGTCGGCCTTCACAAAAACGCGGCCACCTTCGAAGGCCAGATCATCGGGCTTTCGCTTTTCAAAGGGCGAGCCGGCCGTTGTAGTTCCGATGTTCAACAGCGACGTGATCGCATTATCCGCCGCGGCAAAGACGGCGGGAACGAGCGATCCGGTTGCCATCGAACCGCCCGAGATCGGACCTTCCGGAAGCGTTGTGTCGCCGAGCACCACTTCGACTTTGTCGAGAGCCACGCCGGTTTTCTCCGCAGCAAGCTGCGCGAGGATCGTATAAGTGCCGGTGCCGATATCTTGCGTACCAGACGCGACGCGCACTGTACCGTCATCGCGAAGCTCGATATTGGCTGCCGCAGGAAATCGCGCCGCGACCCACGCGGCTCCGGCCATCCCCCAACCCAGAGTCAGGCCATTCTGTTTCATCGAGCCGACCTCGGGATTGCGTTTCGACCAGCCAAATTTTTCCCCGCCGAGGTCAAGACACTCCAGGAAATGACGCGATGAGAACGGAACGCCTAACGACTCGTCGATCTTCGGTTCGTTGAGACGACGCAACTGAACAGGATCCATCTTGAGCTGATCGGCTAATTCGTTCATCGCCGATTCTGTCGCGTAAAGCCCGGGAACGGCACCTGGACCGCGCATGTCCGAAGGCGTCCCGATGTTGCGGGTAGCGCGTCCGAACTGAACTCGAAGGTTCGGCACACTGTAATGGAAGGCCGTCGCTTCGCCGCAATTCTCGTGGTAATTATCGAGCACCGAGCGGTGATAGACGTAGTCGTGTTGGAGCGAGACGAGCTTGCCGTCCGGGGTCGCGCCGAGCCGCACCCGCTGCTGGGTGTGCGCGCGATGACCGACCGACTGAAACATCATCTTGCGGCTAAGGACGAGCCTGACTGGCTTGCCAATTTGCCGCGCAGCGGCGGCGGCCAGCGCACAATGCGTCCACGGCCACAACTTGCTGCCGAACCCCGAGCCAACGAATTTGGTGATGACGCGAACGTTCTCTTTCGGCAAACCGAACATCTGCGCGAGAACACCGCGCATGTTGAAGATCGCCTGCGACTCTTCGTAAAGCGTCAATTTCGAACCGTCCCAGATCGCGGTCGCACCTTGGAGTTCGATGGGGTTATGCGTTTCGGCCGGAGTAACGTATGTCTGATTGAGCTTGACCGGCGCGCTGGCGAACGCCGCTTCGGGGTCGCCGCGCTCGCTTTGCAAACGCTTCTCCGGACCGTAGCTGGTGGAAACTGTTTCCGGATCATCTTCGGCTTTTAGATCGCTTCCGACGTTCGGCGTTTCTTTGGAGTACGTGACGCGAACCGCATCGGCCGCCGCTTTGGCACTCTCGAAAGTGTCCGCTACCGCGAGTGCGACGTATTGACCGTAATAACGAATGACGTCGTCTTCGAAGGGAGGACGCCGCTCAACGCAGATACCCTCGAACCCTTTGCCCGGAGTGGATCGGAAGATCTTTCCAATATTCGCACGATGAAAAACCGCGCGCACGCCGGGCATTTTTTCCGCCGCAGCCGTGTCGATCTTTTGGATCTTGCCGTTTGCGATCGTCGCCCCGACCGGCACCGCGTATAACATTCCGGGAAAGTGGAAGTCGGACGCGTACTGCGCTGTCCCACTTACCTTCAACGGTCCATCGATACGCGGAGTTTTGCGACCGATCGGCGATGTTGTCGCGGTTTCCTGTGTTGTGGGCATCTTGGGCTACTCGTTAGGCAGTTTGGGTCGCGAGTTTCAACGCGTGAGCGAGACAGCGTTTAGCCAACTCAACCTTGAAACCGTTTTCGCTTTGCGGCTTCGCGCCCCGTAGCGCCGCCTCCGCCGCTTTTCGAAAGACGGCCTCGTTCGCCGGTTGACCGGTTAGTTCGCCTTCGGCGTCCGTCGACCTCCAAGGCTTTGTGCCAACACCGCCGAGCGCAATGCGCGCGCGTGAGATTTTGCCATTCGAAGCGGTGATCACTACCGCGGCTGAGGCGAGCGCAAATTCATAGGAGGCACGGTCGCGCAGTTTTAAATAAAGAGAACGGCTGCCCGGCGCCGACGGCGGAAGAGTAACATGCGTAATCAAATCGCCCGGCTCCAATACGGTCTCACGTTGCGGCGTCTTGCCTGGCATGAGGTGAAAATCGCCAATCGGAATACTTCGCTCGCCTTTCGGTCCGCGGACGTGAATGGTCGCTTCGAGTGCGGCCATCGCCACGTTCATGTCCGACGGATTCGTCGCGATACAATGTTCGCTCGTGCCGAGAATCGCCAAACTCCGGTTGACTCCAGTGATCGCGGCGCAACCCGAGCCGGGCTCACGTTTGTTGCACGGCATATTCGTTTCCCGGAAATACATGCAGCGCGTGCGTTGCAGCAGATTGCCGGCGGTAGTCGCCATGTTCCGGAGCTGCGCCGTCGCGCCACTCAGAATCCCTTCCGAAAGAACTGTGTAATTCTTACGAACGAGCGGGTGGTAAGCCAGATCCGAGTTGCGCACGCTTGCACCAATCTTTAGGCCCCCGTCGGGGAGCGCTTCAATTTTGTCGAGCGACAAGCGGTTGATGTCGATCAACGTCTTTGGTTGCTCGACGTTCAACTTCATTAAATCGAGCAGTGTAGTCCCGCCCCCGATGAAGCGAATGTCCGCGCCCTGCTGCGCCGTGGTCGCCTTGGCCGCCATCGCAATCGCTTGCGCGCCGTCGCCGGCCCGTGTGAATGCAAAAGTTTTCATGCTGGTTTCGCCGGCTCGGTATTTTTCCGCACGCTCTGAATGGCGGCGACAATGTTCGGATACGCGCCGCAGCGACAGATGTTACCGCTCATGAATTCCTTCACCTCCGCGTCCTCCGGCCCGCACGGTTCTTTTAACAGCGCCACTGCCGACATGATTTGCCCGGATGTGCAATAGCCGCATTGGTAGGCATCGCAGGCAACAAACGCAGCCTGCACCGGATGCAGATTTTCCGGCTGACCAACGCCCTCAATAGTTGTGATTTCTTCGCCCTCGTGCATCGCCGCGAACGAGAGGCAGGAATTCACGCGCC
>JBEEHZ010000149.1:0-13099 GCA_041167705.1 Verrucomicrobiota bacterium
AAAGTGCAAGACCTCGCCAGGCCCATCGACATCGAAAAATCGCGGCAACATCTCGGCGATGTCGCTCGTGTACGTCGGCGTCGAGAATTTGTCAGCGATCGCATCGACGTGGTCATTTTCACAGGCACGCTGGATCATGGCGTCGACAAAACTCGCCCGGTCCGGACCGAATACCCAGGACACACGAACAACAAGATGTCGATCTTGCAGAGCGAACACATTTTGTTCTCCGTCCTTTTTCGATTCGCCGTAGGTGCTGATCGGGCGCGCTGCATCTTCCTCAGTGTACGGCTGCCGCTTTTCTCCGTCGAAAACGTAATCGGTGCTGAAATGAATCAGCTTTGCTTTCTTGCGGGAGCAAATTTCAGCGAGGAGGCCGGGGGCCCCGGCGTTAACGCGAAATGCCTGATCGGGTTGTTCTTCGCACAGATCGACATTGGTCAACGCGGCGCAGTTAATGAGCAAATCGAAATCGATGCGTGAAACTATTTCCGCAAGCTCATCAAAATTGGCGAAGTCGATCTGGGAATGGGTAAAGGCAGTAACGTCGAATTTTTTTCCATACTCGCGCGTGAGCGCAGCGCCGAGACGGCCGCCAGCACCCAAGATCAGAATTCGCATCGCTTAGTAACGTCCGGCGCGCTCGAGCAGCGGCTGCCACCAGGCCTGATTGTCGATGTACCACTGAATCGTCGTTTCCAAGCCTTCCTTGAAATTCTTTCGCGGCTTCCATTTCAATTCTTTTTGAGCAAATGACGAATCGATGGCGTAACGCCGATCGTGCCCGAGACGATCTTTGACGAACGAAATCAAGCTTTCCGGTTTGCCTAGCTGTTTCAAAATCATTTTCACGAGATCGAGGTTGGCTATTTCGTTGCCGCCGCCGAAATTGTAGGCGGTGCCCGGTTTCCCTTCGAACAGCGCTGCCACCACCGCCGCGCAGTGGTCCTGAACGTGGATCCAATCGCGCACGTTCATTCCATCGCCGTAAACCGGCAGCGGCTCATCGCGCAGCGCCTTGATGATCATGAGCGGAATCAATTTTTCCGGAAACTGATAAGGCCCGTAATTGTTCGAACAGCGAGTGACGATAACTTCCTGCCCAAAGGTTCTGTGATGCGCGAGCGCGAGGAGATCGGCGCCGGCTTTGCTCGAAGAATAGGGCGAGCTTGGATCGAGCGGGGATTTTTCGGTGAACTTTCCGGTTTTGCCTAACGAACCGTAAACTTCGTCGGTGGAAATTTGAACGAAACGCTGGACGCCGTGTTTTCTGGCCGAATTCAACAGAACGCTCGTGCCGATGACATTAGTGTGAATGAAATTTTCGGGCGAGTTGATGCTGCGATCGACATGCGACTCGGCCGCGAAATTCACTACCGCAAAAAATTGATGCTCGAGCATCAGCCCATCCATCGCGTCGGTATTGGCAATGTCGGCTTTGAAAAATTCGTAGCGCTCGCCATGTTCCTCGACCACGCCTTCGAGATTGGCCAGGTTGCCGGCGTAAGTCAGCGCGTCCACATTTGTGACCGAGGCGGGCTTGTAATGTTGCAAAATGTAGCGAATAAAATTGCTCCCGATGAAGCCGCAGCCGCCGGTCACGAGAATTCGCACAGCAAGAGCTAGCAGCGCCGAGGCAGGCGCGCTAGCGGATTTTCCGTTGCTGGGCGCTCCCGAGACCTGGAAAAACGCGTTTGTCGAAAGCGACTGGACGCCGTGGCTCATCATCGCCGTAGCTGCGTTCCTGCGGTTTTTCGTGCTCGGAATGAAGCCGCCGCACTTTGACGAGGGCATCAACGGTTGGTTTGTCGATCAAATGGTCAAAAACGGCTTCTACAAATACGATCCGACCAATTATCACGGCCCACTTCATTTTTATGTGCTCTTCCTTTCGCAAACATTGTTCGGCCGCAATCTTTGGGCGCTGCGGTTGCCGGTCGTGCTCGTCAGCATCAGTTGCGTTTGGTTGACATTAAAATTCGAACCCTTCGTAGGTCGAGGGATCAGTCGGCTCGCAGCGCTGACGATGGCGGTCTCGCCCGGTTTTGTTTTCTACGGGCGCTATTCTATTCACGAAGTGTGGCTGCTGCTCTTCACCATGTTGTTTTTCTATGGGCTGTTTGGCCTCTGGAAATTTGGCACCGCGAATTATCTCTCGTGCGCCGGGATGGGATTGACCGGAATGATTTTGTCGAAGGAGACTTACATCCTTCACGTTGGTTGCGCGGTGATCGCGGCGGTCGTCTGTTATATTTCAAATTATTTCAACGAGCTCGACGACAGCCGGCCGGCAAGGCAAACTTGGAACTATGTCGATCTTGCAGTTGTCATCGGGACCGGCATTGCCCTGATTGTTTTCTTTTATTCGGGTACCTTCTTTCACTGGGATGGAGTGAAAGGCTTGTATCAGGCCTATTTGCCGTGGTTCAGAACCGGGAGCGAAGGCCATGGCCACGAAAAGCCTTGGTATTACTGGTTGAGATTGATCGCGCGTTACGAGTGGCCGGTCCTGGCTGGACTGATTGTTTGTTTGTTCAGCATTCGTTACAAGCAAATGCCGTTGCGTTATCTCGCCATCTACGGCGTGGGAACCGTCATGGCTTACAGCATCATCAAATACAAAACGCCGTGGTGCATCATTAGTTTCGTCTGGCCGTTCACGTTCATTTTTGGCGCCGCGACTTTAATTACACCTCTAATATATAGGAGAGCGGTATATCTTATATCGGCGGTTTTGCTGACGGGCTCGCTCGGATATTGCATCTGGTTGAATTATTTTCGCTGCACCACCGACACGGAACCTTACGTTTACGTCCAGACGTATAACGACGTTTTCAAATTCACTAATCCAATCCTGCAATTGGCCCACGCCGACCCGCGCGCTTATCAACTGGTTGGCCACATTATTCGCGCAAGCCCGTATCCGTTGCCCTGGATACTCGATGATTTCGGGCGCGTTGGATATTATGAGAAAGACAATTTGCCGGACAAAGTGGACGGCGATTTTCTTCTCGTGCAGGAGGACAAGATCGCCACGGTCGAAGCAAAGCTTCACGATTCTTACTACACCATGCCGATAAAGATTCGGCCATATCAGGATCTATCGAAAGCTTATTTCAACGCCAAGATCTTCAAGAGCTTTTTTCCCGGACAATGGCCCGACTTCACGGGACCGGCAGCAGCGCCGGCGCCGAGTCCAATTCCAAGTCCAGCTAAATGAAATGGCTTTCGGGCGGGTTAACATTTGTAAACTTCGCGACCGTTTGCGGATTGTTGATTGGAATGCTCACTGGCGGGTTGAGCACAGCTGTCGCGTTTGCCGCTCTTATATTAGCCGCGGGGTTCGCTCTCCTAGCATATCTTAGGACAACAGATTCCGAGCCGCAGGCCGATGCTTCAGATCAAAACGAATCCAAAATATCGAAATATCGCATGCTGCCGATATGGATTTTGGCGGGTTTCTTCGTCATTTTCGCCGTCCGTTCATTTTGCTGGCTGCTGTTCGTCGATGGGACTGAACTGAAAATTCAATCGCCCATGAATCTGGGCGACCTCGGCCTTCATCTCACGCACATCCAATTTTTCGCCAACGGCGTTCGCCTTTGGCCATCCAACCCAATTTATGTCTTCAGCGATCATCTCCGTTATCCGGCCGGCATTGATTTCTTCAATGCGCTGCTGTTAAAGGCCGGTGTTGATCTGATTCGCGGCCTGGTTTGGGTCGGGTTGCTCGCGTCAGTCGCTACGTTCTACGCTTTGTATCGTTGGGGCCGCGGCTTTGCGATCGCCGGCTTTCTTTTCAATGGCGGTCTGGCCGGTTTTCAGTTTCTGCGCACCTTCAAATTCGACGATTACCTGGACGTCAATAACATCGCCTGGAAAAGCATTCCGCTGACGATGTTCGTGACTCAGCGCGGCTTGCTCTACGCCATTCCAGCCGGCTTGATTTTACTCTGGCATTGGCGCGAAAAATATTTTCGTACCGGGCAAGATCGACAATCGGGACCGCTCCCGTTTTGGGTTGAGCTCTCGCTCTATGCGTCGATGCCGCTCTTTCATCTTCACACCTTCATCGCGCTCAGCATCGCGCTCATCTGCCTTTTTGTGGCGGGGGATCCGCAGATTCGCGGTCACATCCTCACTCTTGTCCTGAGTGCTTTAATTCCAGCGACGTTTTTTGTCTGGCTCATTAGCGATCATTTCAATGCCAGCTCGGTCCTCGAGTTCCATCCCGGTTGGGCCAAGAACGAAGGCGAATTCAAAATGTCATTCTTTCGATTCTGGTTCGTCAATTTCGGGATTCTCGTTCCATTGGTCCTGACTTTGGTCGGGTTCGTCGGCTGGCAGGCGTTTCGATCACATCAAACCAGGCGACTCGAATTATCCGCCGCGATTGCGATTAGCCTCGGCGCATTCGTGTTGGCCTTCTGGCGGATCGGCCAACACGGATTCGCCTGGCGCTGGGCAATTGTGATTTTGTTCGCGCTCGTCTTGCTGGCATGGTCGACAACCCGGGTCGTCAAAGGCGGATTCGGTTGGGAGAAAAAGCTGCCGGAAGAGATTGCGTTTATTTTTGCAGCCGGCGCTATCTTTGTTTTCTTTTTCTCGGTCAAAACGGCGCCCTGGATCTGGGACAATCTGAAAATAGGGATTTGGGCTTACTTCATCGTGTTGCCCTTTTTGTGGAGTCAGTTGATCACGCAATGGGAGCGGCCGATTCGCGTCGCGGTTTGCTTCGCCCTTTTTGCCTCCGGGTTCGTAAGTTTGTTCGGCGGTCTGGCCGCGGGCAAAGGCGGGTTCGGTTTCGCGAATCGTGGCGAAGTGGATGCTGTCGGCTTCGCCGTCCGAAAAATGCCGTTGGAAGCACGTTTTGCCGCGTGGCCGACGTATAATCATCCCCTGCTCCTCCAGGGTCGAAAAGTCGTGATGGGATATCCCGGCCATCTTTGGACGCAAGGCTTCGATGATTATGGCAAGACGAATGAGCAGCTCGCGAAGTTGATGCAAGGCGCTCCGAATTGGCACGACCTCGCTCGCTCCCTGCACGTGCGCTATATTTTTTGGGGCCGCGAAGAAAAAACAAATTACGCATCGAGCACGCGCCCGTGGGAAAAAACGGCAACGCTCGCCGCGTCCGGAACTTGGGGTGCAATTTACGACCTGGAATCGGCGCAATCCCAAACGCCGGCGACGGTTCAGTGACTTTTGTTTAGTGCGTCGGCAGCGCGTTTAATACCAGCTGACCCTCCGCAACCTGCCGGCCGTCAATCAACGCCTCGACTTCAAATTGCAGGAGTCCATCCACTGCGGCCATCTTTCGGGCGCGCAAAACGATTCGCTCTTCCGGACGCACCCCGCGAAAAAACTTCATCTGTCGAATCGCAGAAAGGAGGAATCGCGGTTGAGCATTTTCAGGTTGGGCGGGCGCCGCAGCAATGCCGGCGGTTTGAGCAAGCGCTTCCGTCAAGATCACACCCGGAACGAGTGGATCGCCCGGAAAATGTCCGGCGAACATCGGATCGTCGCTCGAAAACTGCGTTTCGCACTCCGCTGATATACCTGGCTCGGACGCAATCAATTTTCGGACAAACACAAACGGCGGTCGATGCGGCAAACCCAGAAAACGATCCGTCACGTTCGCGTCACCCGTTGACGAAGTAAGCAAACTTCCAGCTTCCTCTAACCCGCGTGATTCCGATCCGGTAGCCGTCGTAATTGAGCGACGCATCGGCAAATTGCGGCGGCGAGACCATAAAAGCGCCTTTTTTGACGAATCGCTCCGACAAAATGCCGTCCAGCTCCGGCCAAAGATTTTCCTGTTCCCAATATTGAAAAACGCCGGGACCGGACATCGCCGGATCGAGTTTATAACCAAAGTCATCCGTCATCATCGATTTGAGGGTCTCCACGTCGCGTTTTGCTATGGCTTTGCGAAGTCGGCCGAGGAACGCCTGGAAATCGACATCGGTGTTTTCCTCACGGAGGTCAGCCTTGGCCTTCTTCTTGAGTTCGGCCTGCTTGAGTTTTTCTTTTTTTTGCTCAGGCGTTTGGCAGCCCGTAAAGACAAATGCGAGCGCGAGTAAACTGGTAAGCAGGATTCTCATCAGCTTAACGTCTGTCACGTTTTCATTTGGATTCAAGGCTGGAGGCACATGAATGCGTCGCTTTCGTCGGATAGCGAGGTTGCTTTTTTCGAAGCTTGAACGGATGCGCGAGGAAGATCCAATAAATCGCGCTGGCAAGATCGACAATCGTCGCCGGCGGACTCGTTAGGCGGATCGGCCCGTCGCGCAGGACGGAAAACACGTTCGCGATCGTCAAATCGGTTGGACGCGGAATGCTCGTGTAATTACGTCCGAAAGCGTGCAACTGGTGCGCGTCGGACGTCGCGATCAACGGTTTGCCAAATTGAGCCGCCACTTTTGCCGCGCGCCGATTTGGATTAAGCAGTCCTTTGTGAAAATGACAGAGCTCGATCGCGTCAAAGCAATCGATCTCTTCGAGAAGACACGCACCGATCGAACCCCCCAGCACGTAAAACGGATGTGGCGCAATAGTGAAGATCGACAATCCGCGGCGGGCGCGAAGTTGGCGGAGGTCGTGGAAATTTCTTAAACCCGCAACCTCGGCCGGGGTCACGTTCAGTAGAATTACATCCGCGCCTTGCAATCGGACTTCGGTCGCGGGGATCAGCAAAATGCCCATCGCCGCGGCATCTGCGAACACTTCGGCACGATCGAACACGGCATCGTGCAACGTGATGGCAAGCACACCGAAACCAAGTTGCTTTGCGCGCTCCAGCAATTGATGCGCCGAATAATCGATCACGTCCTTTGGATCGTCGAGCGTGTGGATGTGAAGATCGACCCTGATCCAGTCAGGTTCGGTTTTTGAGTCTGGAATCGACATCGGACGGAAGGTTACCTGCGAATGATAAGCATTTCACTCGCCAAGGAGACTTGCGACTGGGAACGTTCTGCGGAAGATTTACGCCCTTGCTCACCGGCTCGGGTGGTGGAATGGCAGACACGTACGTTTGAGGGGCGTATGCCGAAAGGCATGCGGGTTCAAGTCCCGCCCCGAGCACCAAATCTTTAGCCCGTTAACAATTATCGGACTCGACGTCTCTTGATTCAAGCCGCTCAAGAAAAACGACTTAGCCGAGTCGCTTTCAATTACCGCAAAATCGAAGGGTCCACTTCTCTGCTGACATCCGATTCCGTTTCGATGCCACGCCAGCAAAAGGGGAGAAAGCGGCCGGCAAACGGAAGCGGCGCGAAAATGGGAAACGGCAGCACCGTCTGTGCGTTGTGTGGGCGGACCATCAACGCGGGGAGTTCCGCCAGCCAGGAGCCCGTCATTTACAGCATTTGTGCGGCTTGCAAACGGATGCCGTACCGTAATCCGGGATCAGTCGCGTCTCTTTGCTAGCTCGACCAGGATCGCTTTCTGAACATGAAGTCGGTTCTCCGCCTGATCGAAGATTGTCTGAGCATGCGCTTCGAATGTTTTCTCATCGATCTCCTGTCCACGATGCGCCGGCAAACAGTGCATCACCATGGCGTCAGGTTTCCCCAATTTTACCACTGATTCGTTGATCCAGTATGGACCGAGCTCCGCTTCGCGACGCGCTTCTTCGGCTTCCTTCCCCATGGAAACCCAAATATCGGTGTAAAGCACATCGGCATTACGCGCCGCCGCCGCCACATCGTCAGTGCAAGTCACGCGACCGCCCGCACGCTCGAGCAGTTTCTTTTTCGGCTGATATTTTTTGTGCGACGCGATCCGCAATTCAAAATCCAATTTTCCAGCCGCGAAGAGCCACGACCGCGCCGTGTTTGAAACACCGTCGCCAATGTAAGCGATAACCATCTTGTCGATCTTGCCGCGTTTTTCGATGACGGTGAAAATGTCGCCCAGAATCTGGCACGGGTGCTCGTCGTCGGTCAACGCGTTGATCGTGGGGACACCGGAAAACTCGGCGAACTCCTCGATATCACTTTGCGCATAGGTTCGAATGACTGCGCCGTGAATCATTCGCGCAAGAACGCGCGCCGTGTCCTTGATCAATTCGCCTCGACCGAGCTGTGCGTCGGCTGCGTTCAAATAAATCGTCTCGCCGCCGAGCTCGCGAATTCCGACATCGAACGAAACTCGCGTGCGGGTGGACGGCTTGGAAAAAATCAAAGCCCAGGTTTGTCCGGCGAGCGGCTGTGCCGAAATCTTTCCACGATTTGTTTTGAGCTCGGCCGTCCGGCGCAAAATCCGCTCGATCTCCTCGCGCGACAGCTGCTCAATGCTCAACAAATGCTTCATAGACTGGGCGGCTAATCCTTTTTGTCATGTCGAGCGAAGTCGAGACATCTCTAACTATTTCTGGTTGCCCAGATGCGTAATCATCGCCTCAATCGCGCGCAAACCTTCCTCTGCTTCGCTAAGCGAAAGATTCAACGGCGGCAGCAATCGGACCACCGAATTACCTGCCGGCACAGTGAGGATATTTCGCTTGTGCAACTCCTTCACAATTTCGACTGCTTTAAACTGCGGCTGAAATTCAATTCCAATCATCAATCCAAGTCCGCGCACGACTTTCACCACTTTCGGAAATCGTTGCTGAACTGCCTGTAATTCGCGTAAAAGAAAGTCGCCGATTTCGCGCGCCTTCGCGGCCAGATTTTCGCGCTCGATCACTTCGAAAATCTTCAGCGCAACCGCGCAAGCCAGCGGTGTGCCGCCAAACGTGCTCGCGTGCGTGCCCGCCGAAAGAATGTCGGCGGATCTCTCCCGCACCCAAAACGCGCCCATCGGAAATCCCCCACCCAACGACTTCGCCATTGAGACTCCATCCGGAACAAGATCGACATCTTCGTTTTCGAGGATGCGCTGCCAGCTTTGGAATTTGCCGGTGCGAAAATGTCCGGCCTGCACTTCGTCGAACAGCAAAAGCAAATTTTGATCATCACAAAGCCGGCGAAGACCGATCAAATATTCCGGTGTGGCAATTGTGATTCCGCTTTCACCCTGCACCGGCTCAATCAAGACGGCTGCAGTTTTTGGCGTGATCGCGCCGCGTATCGCGTCGAGGTCATTGAACGGCACCTGTTTGAACCCTGCAACCGCCGGTTCGAATCCTTTTTTCACTTTTTCCTGACCGGTTGCCGCGATCCCGGCCAGCGTCCTTCCATGAAACGAATCAACGGTCGTAATGATTTCGTAACGGCCGTCGTCGTGTCCAAATTTTCTCGCCAATTTGAACAGACCTTCGTTGGCTTCCGCACCGCTATTGCAGAAAAAGACCCGCCCCGGCGCGATTAGATCGACAATCCGTTTCGCCAGCCGTCCTTGGAGCTCATTATAATACAGATTGGAGATGTGGGTCAGCTTTTGCGATTGATCGGTCAGCGCCCTGGTCATCTCGGGATGGGCGTGGCCTAACGAGCAAACCGCGATTCCGCCGCCAAGATCGAGATAGCGCTTTCCAGTAACATCCCAAACGTAACTCCCCTCACCGCGCTCCAATACCAAATCAAATCGCGAATAGGATGGAACGACAAACTTTTCAAACGCTTCACGCACATGCTCTGCATTTGAGCGTTGGGCATTGGACGTTGGACGTTCGACGTTTTCTGTGGTCTTCATAACACGACCTCGGTCCCGACTCCCGCGTCAGTAAAGATTTCGAGCAAGACCGAATGAGGAATTCTTCCGTCGACGAACTGGACTTTTTCAACGCCGCTCTCAATCGCGGCGACCGCGCTGTCGACTTTCGGAATCATCCCCTCGCCGATCACGCCGGCTTTTCGCCATTTCGGAACTTCGCTTACGGCTAAATGCGTCAGCAAAGTGGAATCTTTTTTTGGATCGCGCAGCAAACCAGGCACATCGCTCATGAAAACCAGGCGGCGCGCTTTCAACGCAATCGCCGTTTTCGCCGCCGCGATGTCGGCGTTGCAGTTGTAAATACTGCCGTCATCGCCAAGTGCTGTCGGACTGACTACCGGCGTTACGCTGCGTCGAATGCATTCGCGCAATGGTTCCACGTTCACATCGCAAACTTCGCCGACGAATCCAAGATCGACATCTCCATCTTTCTCATCTTTCGTGGAAAATTTTCGACACCGGAAAATATCGGGGCCGGCGAAACCGCGCGCTTTCCCACCGAAGTCCTGGATCGCTTTCACAATTTCAGGATTAATTTCACGCGAGAGAACGCGATCGACGATTTCCGCACTGGCGGCGTCGGTCACGCGATAGCCGTGCACGAATTCGGACTTCACGCCGGCTTCTTCGAGCGAACGCGTGATCGCTTTGCCGCCGCCATGCACAACCACCGGATTAATCCCGACCGCCTCGAGAAAAACCACGTCGCGCGCGACCCGGTGCCGCTCTTCCGGATCGGGCGAGTCCATGAAGCTGCCGCCGTACTTCACCACAAAGATCTGACTGCGGAAACGCTGGATGTATGGCAACGCCTCGAGCAACGTCGCCGCCTTCGAAATTATTTTTTTCATCAGCCGCCGAGGGTCGCTGGATCGGTGATATCGCCTTTGTTAAACGTAACGTAATTTTCGGTGAGATCAGCCGCATAGAGAACGAACTCGCCGCGCCCACGATGAAGATCGACGTGTAGGTCAAAATCCGGCGCTAAAGTGATTTTAGCCAGCGTTTTCAAGGCGACATTTGTCGGACGACCGCGTCGAAATGCAAAAAGAATTTTACGGCTGTTCGGCTGCGCATAACCGACATCGACCAGCGTTTCATCGACATCGGCTTTTGAATAGCCGAGCGCGCAGAGAATTCGGCCCCAGTTCGGATCGCCGCCGCACCAGCTCGTGCGCACGAGCGAGCTGTTAGCAATCGCTCGCGCGGCCAATTCCGCGTCGCGATCGTTACGCGCGCCGCGCAAATGAAGTGCGACAAATCGCGAAGTGCCTTCGCCGTCGCGGACAATCATCTTTGCCAGTTCGAGACAAACGAAATTCAGCGCATGCTGAAATTGCGAATGCCGAATTTCCGATTTCGAATTTCCGGCAAGCCCGTTCGCGAGCGCGATCACCGAATCGTTCGTGCTCATGTCGCCATCGACTGTGATTCGATTGAAACTTTGCCCGACCGCTATTTTAAGCGCGCGCTTCAGCGACGCAGGTTCAATCGCCGCGTCCGTCGTAATAAAGCCGAGCATCGTGGCCATCCCAGGCTGAATCATGCCGGCGCCTTTGCAGATTCCGCCGATCCGAACTGTTGATCTTCCAACCTTGAGCTCGACCGCGATTTCTTTGCGGCAGGTGTCGGTCGTCATGATTGCCTCGGCGACTTGTCGCGCATTCGATATCGATCTTGCAATGCGCGGTGCGCACGTTCGAATGCCGCGCTCGATATTTTTCATAGGCATCGACACACCAATTCGGCCGGTCGAACAAACGAGAACGTCATTCTCATTGATAGAAAGATCTCTTGCCGCGAGTTGGGTCATGCGGCGCGCGTCTGCCATTCCTCGCCGACCGGTGCAGGCATTGGCGTTTCCGGAATTCACCACGATCGCTCGCGCGGTTTTTTTCGTGGCGCGTTGACGGCTAATTTCTACCGGCGGAGCACAAACTTGATTCGTTGTGAACAGTCCTGCGACCGCCGCCGGAACATCCGAAATGATCAATGCTAAATCGCGTTTTTGTCCTTTCTCCGAGCCTTTGCCAGTGCCGACCTTCTTGATGTCGCAGAAGACCGCGGCGCATTTGAAACCGCGCGACGCGCAAATCGAACCGGCAATTTTTCGAAACGGATTTTTCAAATCAGCCCAGCGGTCTCGGGAAAACCGAGCATCAGATTCATGCATTGCACAGCCTGCCCGCTCGCGCCTTTGACGATGTTATCGATTGCGCTCATGACAACAAGGCGATGGGTGCGCTTGTCGATCTTCCAGGCGATGTCGATGAAATTTGTGCCGACGACGTTTTTTGTGTCCGGCAGACGTTCGTCGCCAAGCAGCCGCACGAACGGTTCTTCACCGTAGGCGCTGTTGAAAACGACAGCTGGGTTCATGTTCACTACGTTGCCCGCGATATCGGCATAGATCGTTGTCACGATTCCACGATTCACCGGAACCAAATGGGGCGTGAATTGGATCACGATTTTTTCGTCGGCCAAAATCGACAGCTCCTGCTCGATCTCGGAAAGATGTCGATGTTTCGGAACGCCGTAGGGCCGAACGCTTTCGTTGCACTCGGGAAAAAGATAATCCGCCTCCACTTTGCGCCCCGCGCCGGTCACACCGCTCATGCTCGCGACCAGGATCGTTTTGCGATCGATCGCTTTCCGGCGAATGAGCGGCCGCAGCGGAATAAGAATGCTCGTCGGATAACAACCCGGGCAGGCAACAAGTTTCGCTTTGCGAATTTCGTCCCGGTAAATTTCGGGCAAACCGTAAACCGATTGGTCCAACAAATCCGGCGCGGGATGATCATGGCCATAAAATTCCTGGTAAACGGCAGCGTCTTTTACCCGAAAATCGGCGCTAAGATCGACAACACGCACGCCCGCGGACAACAGCGGTTTGGCGAACTCGGCGGCCAAGCCGTGGGGCAACGCAAGAAAAACAAGACCCACCTCGCGCGCGATTTGTTTTGGGTCAGGATCGGAAAACTTGAGCGCGGTCGCAGTTTTCTGGTGCGCGAAGCGCGGAAAAACCTGCACAAGCGTTTTGCCGGCCAATTGCCGCGACGTTGCTGCGACCAGCTCGACCCGCGGATGCGCGAGGAGTAGACGCACCAGTTCCTCGCCGGTGTAACCGGAAGCGCCTACGACCGCGACCTTCGTTCTTGTCACAACGCGCAATGCGTATTCCGTCTCGCGCGGATTGCAATTGGAAATGTGTAACCACGGCGCTCTGTGGCCGTGTTCGGAATTGCGCCTCGACAGAGCGAGGCGGCTACAATGTTCGGCGCTTGATACAAGCGCCGCTACAACGGAAGGTTCAGTAATTTATGGACGCTCTCTATCTTGTCGGCATCGCGGTGCTCGCCGTTTTCGGTTTCGTTTTCGCCATCGTCTTGTTCAATTTTTTTGGAATCTGGTTGCGGGCGCGCATCGCCAACGCGCCGGT
>JBEEHZ010000150.1:0-4733 GCA_041167705.1 Verrucomicrobiota bacterium
TGATCCGGACTTGCGACGAATTCGAACCATCGAGCGGAATTAACTGCTGTAACAATTCGTTCCCGTAAAGATCGCGAATTCGGTCGGTCAACGCAGCAGTCGCGGGAAGTTGAAACACGACTCGATCGTCGCGAGTGAAGGTGAAAGCGACTCCCGCATGACCGATCGCCTGCAAATGGAGTTGGTGTTCGATGTTGCGACTCTCGGTATTTTCGGCGCGTAAGAATTTGCGACGCGCCGGCACGTTATAAAACAGCGAGCGCACTTCCACTTGTGTCCCCGGCGCTTCGCCGCCATCGCGGACGATGTCGATCTTGCCGCCGTTGACAAGGATTTCAGTCCCGGCGACTGCGTCCGGTTCGCGAGTCGTCAGGCGAAAACGCGACACGCTGGCGATGCTCGGTAACGCTTCACCGCGAAAACCCAAAGTGCCGATCGCCTCCAGATCCGACACCGATCGGATTTTGCTGGTCGCGTGGCGTTCGAGCGAGAGCAAAGCGTCGTCGCGATCCATCCCGCAACCGTCGTCGATCACTCGCATCACCGAAATTCCTCCGCGCCGGATCGAGATGTCGATCTTGCGCGCGCCGGCGTCGATGCTGTTCTCGACCAGCTCTTTCACGACGGACGCAGGCCGCTCCACCACTTCGCCGGCGGCAACCTGGCTGGCGACGGTTTCGGGAAGCAATCGGATCCTACTCATCTCAATATTGATGTTCGATGTTTGATGTTTGATTTCCAGACGAAACTCGCGTCCGGTCTTTTGACTTGAGGGAGCTCAGACCCTAATTTGCGGGGACAATGATTGAGGTCACCCAGAACGCGGCGCGCCAGCTCCGTACTCTCCTTGATGCGCAGAAGCAAAGCGCCGGGAAAGGTCTACGGGTGCAGATCACGAAAGGCGGCTGCTCCGGTCTAAATTACGAAATGACGCTCGATCAAAAGAAGGCCGGAGACGCGGTCGTCGAGCGCGACGGGGTCGAGTTTTTCATCGATAACGAGAGCGCGTCGTACCTGCGTGGCTCTACTTTGGATTTTCGCGACGGCCTCACTGGGACCGGTTTTCAGATTGTGAATCCGAACGCGAGCCGAACATGTGGCTGTGGGACGTCATTCGAAGTGACGCAGTCGACTTGAACGCGCAAATCGGAATCCTTTCGCCCGCCTAGATGGACTACGGCCTTTATCGGTACGACGAACCGTACGCGCGCCCCGTTCGGCGCCGAATCAATTACTTCGCCTGGACCGTCGCGATTTTGCTGCTGACCGGCTTCGCATTTGCCGCCTGGCTCGGCAGTTTTTACATCTTCAGCCAACCGGAGCGGCCGGACAGTTACCGCATTCTGCAAAAGCTGCACAAGATCGAGCCGCCGAAGCGATTTGAACTGACCTCGGCGCCGCCCGGCGAATTTTTGAGCGCGAAACAACTCTACGATCGTTACAACGGAATGGGCTCGGCTGAGCTGACTAGAACGAACGCGGAGCTGGCGCGAAATTACATTCGAAATTTTCAACAGGTGCGCGGGCTCATCCCATACGTGGTCGGCCGGTATGTGATCATGGAAGTGCGCGAACTCAGCTCGAGCGATTTGTTCACCTCCGGAATGGTCGCGTTGACGGGTTCAATCGAGAGCCCGGAGCTGTTGATGGAACATCTTTATCCGGCCGAGCCGCAAACGGTGCCGCTGATTAAACAAACGCTCACGACCGGTTTGGAACTCAAGCTCGATCGCGCCCACGATCTGTCTGCGGTGATTCACGTCGAGCGTTTTCCCGACGGCCGGATCATGCTGACCTCCGTTCCGCTGCTTTACGGAACTTACACGGTGATGCGCGGCACCGGCACTTTCAGCCTCGAGCCGCCGTTGTCCCTCAATCTCGAAGGGGGCTGGCCGTTGTTTAAGGAACAAGCGCGGTTGCGCGGTGAAATGCATTATTCCCAATTCCGTCAGGAAGCGCCGCGTCCTCAGACGTCAGCGCAAGTTGCAGTTCCAGGTTTGGTCCCGAGCGGAACGCCGCCGCCAGCGGAAAATCAACTGATCCGGGTCGAGTCGGCCAAAGCGGTCACGCCACCGCCAATCGTGCAAGTTTTGCCCAAAAAAGGAAAAGCCGGCGCGAAAGCAACGCCAACTCCGAAAGGCAAATTGGCGAAAGGCAAACCGACCCCGCAACCTTCGGCCTCAGCGACACCGATTGTTATCGCCGAAAAATCGATGCCTGCCCCGGCGGCTGCGGCGCCATCGCCGATCGTCCACACGTCACCGCCTCCAGCGTCGGCGAAAAAACCAACTGCCGCTCCGCCCGCCGCGAAGCAATCCGCACCCGAGGTCGCGCTCGCTCAACCGATTGAAACTCCAGTGCGCGCGCAACCGGTGCAGCCGGCTGCTTCCGACGTAGGCACATTGGCATCGACCACCGGTGGCGGAAGTTGGAAAACTTTTCCGCCGGGAAAAATGCCGCTCGGCCGTCTCATTGCCACCGGGGACCTCAAGGAAATTGCGGATCGCGGAACCGCGGGCGAACGGATTTATCTGAAGGGACAATTCGTCGTGAACTTTTCCGATGCGAATCGCGCCGTGCTGCGGCCGCGCGGCAAGCTGACCGATTCCGTCTCACATTTCGGTTCCGCGCCGACGCGCATCATCGTCGAGTTTCCCGCCGGCTACACGCCGCCCCAACCTGGATCGACAGTCAGCCGCGACGAAGCGCGACCACTCGAGATCACTGAAGTGCGGAAACAGGAAGACGGACAACTCAACGTCTTCGCCCGCGAGATCATGCAGTAAACGCACGCCGCGTGGCGCTGCTTATTCGCTGCCGTTCGTTTCCAGAATTATTTTCCCGTCGGAAATCTCGAAGGTCTTGAGGTTGGTCCGGCCGGTCCAGTCTGTCAGGTAACGTTTGAACGACCAGGTGCCGTACTGCCAGCTCAGGATTTCTTCGCCGACAGGCCGTCCGTTCACGATGATGCTGGTGATGCGCGCGTCTTCCGGTTTTCCATTCGGCGCGGATTGGACCGAGCATTGCGCATTGAGGTAACGACCGTTCAACCATCGCGTTTTGCCGATCGGCATACTCAATTGCAAGTGCGCGGTGCTTTCTTCGATCGTCGCGAAAGCGTTGCCGTGCAGCTTCGGCTCGGATGCAAACAGCGCATTCAGATCGTCGGCGGTGAGTTCGATTCGAGCGGCTTGATTTGCATGAGCGGCTTTTTCGAACGCGTCCCATCGCGCTCGCACCGCTTGTTCTTCTTCTACCGTTGCCTGACTGATGGGCAGACGCTCGTGATGGATTGAGAAATATTCGGTCCGCAAATATTTCACCGCGAAATAAGTGCCGGCGACGAAAGCCAGCGCGAGAAGAATGACAAAAACGACGAGAATTAAACAACCTTTGGCGAAACAACCGAGTCCGCGCTGCGCTGGCGGCGGTTCGATCCACGACGAGCTGCCGTTCATCGCGCCCGCTCCTTTTCCATTTTTGCCTGCGCCTCAATCAGCTTGTCGTAGAGCGCGTTCAATCCTTCCGAAAGGGTTTTCGTTCCCGCAATCACCGGCATGAAATTCGTGTCCCCCTTCCAACGCGGAACGATGTGAATATGCAAATGATCGGTCACGCCCGCGCCGGCGGCTTCTCCGAGATTCAAACCAACATTGAAACCTTGCGCTCGCGTCGCCGTCCGCAGGAGCGCTTGCGCGTGCGTCACCAAATTCCAGAGCTCGACGATTTCATTTTCGCCTAACGAAGCGAGGTCGGCCGTTTTTCGATAAGGCACCGCCATCAAATGGCCGACGGCGTAGGGATAACGGTTCATTATCAAAAACGCCGTTTTCCGCCGCGCGATCACCAAGTGCGCGGCGTCATCGTTCGCTCGCGCCGCGGTCGTGAGAAATTCCATGTCGCGCGGTTCCTTCTCAAAGTATTCCACCCGCCATGGCGCCCACAGCGTTTCGATTTCTTTCTTCGGAAATTGCTCCATCGAGATCTAGCGATTGCGCGCGAGACTAAAATGCCCCCCGGGAAAGTCGAGCATTTTGGCACTAGTGCGTCAGCAAAACGTAATTGGAACGACGGAGATTTTTGCGCTCGGCGGATTCGAACCGGCGCGTTGAATCATGCAGCTCGCGCATTAACTGCGGAGCGTCGTTTGCTGGCACCGCCAGCGCGTCAATCTTGCCGGAATTCCAGTCCGCGACCGCGCGATCGGCTGTCAAAAAATGCGGCCGCGTCAGATAAAGCGGCAATCCTTCGTCGCTCTTGCCGATTGCTTCGTACCGCCAATGATTCGTCGCCGCTTCCTCACGAACTCTGCGACCGAAGATCGACAATGCATCGCGATGGTCGCGATAGCCGGAAAAAATTCGGTAGCCTGAATAAGTGCTAGTAAATATAACGGCCAGCGCTAAAACCGCGGCAATCCATTGGTAGGGACGCCGCGCTGCGGCGTCCGGTCGGTCCGAGCCGGACTGGCGGTTCAGCGCGCCAACCCTACCTGAAGCGATTTGAGCCGCGACCAACAAACAAAGCGGCGGGATGACTGGGAAAATTCGGTCCACGCGTTTGGACGGAATCAGCGACATCAAGATGAGTCCGCCGATGCTCCAACAAATCAGCCAAAGCGTTTGCGGCGACATTTCCTTGAATGCCGCGCGAATGTTCCAGCCCCGCGCGCGAAGATCGACAATTGCCAGTCCAATCAGGCATGCGCTCCACGGGAAAAATTTGTGAACTAA
>JBEEHZ010000151.1:0-5140 GCA_041167705.1 Verrucomicrobiota bacterium
TGCTTCCCGACGCTCCGTAAAATTCCCGCCGGCATCAATCGCGTCGATTTGCACTGCACCCCGACGGGCGAGTAATACCGCACCGGCTCCCTCGCTCAAAATCATGCCGCGAGGTCGATCGTGGAACGGTTCAATCGGCGGCTCGCTTTTGAGAAGTCGCCATTTGTGATAGGCATCGCAGAGCAACCAGTCCGCTTCTTCCGCGCCCACCACGAGACAATAGTCCAGTGGTCCATTGTTGAGTAGATCACTTGCCATCTTCATCGCCAGCACGCCGACGGCACCGTCTCCGACAAGTGTGTAACTCGCGCCTGTAATCCGGAGGATCGCGGCAAGATGGCTGGCGGGCGCATTAAAGACGGTTTCCGGGAAAAGCAGGGGACTCGCCGATTGCGCACCCGACTCGACCACGTTGTGATAAAAACGTTTTGTATAAACGACGCCGCCGTTCGAGACGGCAAAAACCAGGGCCATTCGTTCTGCGTCGATCTCTCCGATTGTCGATCTAGCTTCGGCCAGAGCATCGATCCCTGCGGCGGCGGCAAAACGCGAAATTGCGCTGGCGCGGCGAAGACGTGGATGCGACGGCAAATCTTTCAGCGCATCATCGGGGACGCGGAAAGCGGAATATACTTTTTCAGAAATGGCATCGGAAATTGGTTGCGGGGACGCTTCATCCCCGCGAAGCAAACGCTCCCAGACTGGATCGACGCCGCGGCCAAGCGGCGTCATCAAACCCATGCCTGCTATCCGCAGGTTCATTCTGTAAGTTTCTGGATCAGGACGGAAGCATTCGTGCCGCCGAATCCGAATGAATTTGAAAGGACGATGTCGATCTTGGCTTCGCGGGATTCGTTCGCGACGATGTTAAGATCGAGATCCTGGTCGGAATTGCGGAAGTTAATGTTCGGCGGCAGCAGCTGCGCTTGCAACGCCAGCAAACAAACGGCGGCCTCGATGGCGCCGGCCGCGCCCAACGAATGGCCAATCATGCTTTTGGTTGAGCTGATAGGAACGCCTCCGAACAATTCTTTAATCGCTTTTCCTTCCGCGGCATCGTTGAACGTCGTCGCTGTGCCGTGGGCGTTGATATAGTCCACATGTTCGGCGGAACGATCTGCGCTCTGCAGCGCTTGTTCCATCGCCCGTCGCGGACCGCTTCCGGAAGGATCGGGTTGAGTCAAATGATGATTGTCCGTGGAAATTCCGTACCCGATGATTTCGGCCAGAATGCGGGCGCTTCGTGCCCGCGCATGTTCTAGATTCTCGAGTGCGAATACGGCGGCGCCTTCGCCGAGAACCATGCCGGTGCGATCGCGATCGAACGGTCGGCATTTTTCCGGCGTTGATGCCTGCAAGGAATCGAACCCGACAAAGACCAGTTCGGAAAGTGCGTCGTATCCGCCGGTCAACACGCGCTGATATTTTCCTGATCGCACGCATTCAAACGCGTGTCCGATTGCATTCGTTCCCGACGCGCAGGCATTGGCGATGATTTCGCAGGGCGCCGAGATTTGGAATGCATTCTGGACGTCGATCACAGGTTTTTGTGGCGGATAGTTTGCAATCCACCCTGGCGAATGTCGCAAACCACGATGTCGATGTAAGGCGCGATAATAATCTTGCCCGAATGACATTCCGCCACTCGTTGTGCCGATGACCGTCAGTTCCGGCTCGAACTCAGGATCCTGTCCGAACAATTCCTCGAAAACGGCCATCATCATGCGGGTCGCTCGATGTAGCCGTTCGGTTTTTCGCCCGGTTCGCCGCTCGCGGGGAAGGCGTTCGTCTGAGATTTGACCAGCCGTCGTACATCGACATTTCTCGACGTTGAATCGGGTAACGGCCGAGACGCAATCCTGGTTGGTCCGTAGCGACGCCAGGGTCTCGTCCAAGCCCAGGCCGAGGGGGCTAATCACGCCGGCTGCGACCACCGCAACCCGGGATTGCCCTGTTTTTACGTCTAAATCGTTAAAGGTCGCCATCTCAGTGCCACTTGGCCCGCGATTTTGGTTGCTTTCCAAACCGAAGCACCTTACACAATGTGCCCGAAAGGAGAAAACAGCAGCTCGGAAGTCCGCCGATTGTCATCTGAAATTCACTCAGCGGCGATTTGAAATAGATGCGGGAATAGTGTCCTGGCGGCGTTTTCCAGATTAGACTCAATGGCAACTAAATTATATGTGGGGAATCTCCCATTTAACACCACCGAAAACGAACTACAGGAGCTCTTTTCGCAAGCAGGCCCGGTGCAGGAAGTCATGCTCATGCAGGACAAATTTACCGGCAAATCCCGCGGCTTCGCGTTTGTGACTATGGGTTCCGACCAAGACGCGCAAAAGGCGATCGCGGAAATTAACGGCAAAACTCTCGAAGGACGAGCGCTCACCGTTAATGAAGCGCGCCCGCGCGAACCGCGGCCCCCAGGCGGCGGCGGAGGCGGCTATGGTGGCGGTGGTGGCGATCGACGCCGCGATGGTGGCGGCGGACAACGCCGAGGCCGTTAAATCGGCTCGATCAGTTAATTATTTTCAAAAAAGCGGTCGCTGCGGCGACCGCTTTTTTGTTTCACCACGGCTGCGCTTGCCCCGAGGAGCGAACTACCTAAAACGACAACACTTTAAAGAAGGAGTTCCGATTATGCCTGACGATCCAAACGCAGAAGAAAACATCGACATCCCGCCAATACCGAAAGAGACCGCCGGAGCGGTCGCTGGAGCCTTAGTCGGCAGCATGATTGGTCCTGTCGGCACCGTCATCGGAGGCATTGCCGGCGCGATGGCAGGAAAAGCAGCGGCTGACCGTCGCCTTGCTCCTGCCGCGAAAAAAGCGGTCGCGCGCGTCGTTAAGTCCGCACCAGCCCGACGACTAAAGAAAAAAGCCGTGAAGGCGGCCAAGAAAAAGCCTGCGCGAAAAGCGACAAAATCGCGCAAGCGTTCGGCCGCCAAGCGGACAAAAGCTAAACCGCGCCGAAGATCGACATCTTCGCGTGGCAAAGCGCGAAGACGCCGGCGCTAAGAGACAGAAGGAAAATGGGCAGGGCTGGATTCGAACCAGCGAAGGCGTAAAGCCAGCAGATTTACAGTCTGCCCCGTTTGGCCACTTCGGTACCTACCCTCGCGCGTTTGATATAACTCACGCTCTGCCGCTGGCAAGTGGCGCGGGTACGAGTCTATTCAAAAAACTGCGCGACGCACTTTACCACGTACTGTTGCGCTTCACGCGAGATTTCGGGATAGATCGGCAAGGCCAGGCTTTCGCGCGCGGCGAGTTCCGCTTCCGGGAAATCGCCCCCTTTGTAGCCAAGATATTCGAAACACGGTTGCTCGTGCAGTGCGAGGGGATAGTAAATTGCCGTTTCGATTTCGTGTTCGGCGAGATACGCGCTTAACTCATCGCGCCGCGGACATCGGATCACATATTGATGATAAATGTGATGGTTGGTCAGCCTGCTTTCCGCATAAGGCTCGACCGGCAATTTGATTTTTTCGTCTAATCCAACACGACGAAACTCATTCGTGTAAAACTTCGCCGCTTCGCGTCGGGCAGCTGACCAACGGTTGAGATGTGGCAGTTTCACTTTCAGTATCGCCGCTTGCAGTTCGTCGAGGCGGAAATTGCCACCGATAAACTGATGTTGATAACGCGCTTCCATCCCGTGTTGACGACAAATCCGCAATCGATCGGCGAATTGGTCATTTCGGCACACCACTAGTCCGGCGTCTCCAGCGGCGCCCAGATTTTTCGATGGATAAAAGCTGAAGCAACCGGCGTCGCCCATTGTGCCAGCTTTAGCTGACGCACCATCGAGCGGGTAATCGGCGCCTATCGCCTGGGCCGCATCTTCGATTAGCAGTAGATTATGCTCGCGCGCGACGGCGAGCATTTCATTCATCTCACAGCACAAACCAAAAAGATGAACAGGAACGAGCGCGGAGATAGTTTGTCGATTTACGTTGACCAATTTCCCTTCGACGCGCTGGCAGTACTTGTCGATGTAGCGCCGCAGGCCTGTGGCCGAAATGTTGTAAGTGTCCGGGTCAATGTCGATCAATACGGGAGTGGCTCCGACGCGCGCGATGCAACCGGCGGTCGCAAAAAATGAGTAGGCGGTCGTAATAACGGCGTCGCCGAGTCCGATCTCCAGCGCCATTAAAACTGCAAGAAGCGCATCGGTCCCGGAAGAAACACCAATTGCATGCGGCACGCCGCAGTAGGCTGCGGCCGCTTTTTCGAATTCTGCCAGCTTCGGGCCCAAAATAAATCGTTGGCTGGCCAATACCTCGTCGGTGGCTGCGCGAATCTCTTCGGATAGCGCTTGGTATTGTTCGCTGAGATCCAGCAACGGAACGCGCATGATCGATTAGCTTGGCAGTTCCCCGAGGCCGATCAATCCGAAGTTTGCTTCCCACCCGGCTAATTGACCTACAACTCGGCCTCAGTTAGGCTTGCGGCCATGTCATTGTTGCGCGGGATATTCTGGATCGTTCTGTTTATCTTCTTCACGTTTTGCTTTGTCGTCCTTTTCGAATACGGCACCCACGACTTCTCTAATGGATTCCAAAAGGAATTCAGTCGCGTCAAAATGTTTGTCATGAAGCAGGTCGGCAAAGCGGAACAGCCGAAGAAATAGCCTTGCTCGTTAATCGACGAATTCGATCTCGGCCAGATTGTCGATGTAACCGGCGCGTCGCGCATCGCCCAGAAATCTGCGGATCGCAGCGCGCCCGGTTTCACCGTAATCTCGCGTAAAATCGTTCACGTACATGCCGATGAATTTGCTCGCCAGCTTTTGGTCCATGTCGCGTGCGTAAGGCATGGCGTGCTGCACCGCTTCGTCGCGATTTGCCAGACCGAAATCGATGCTTTCGCGCATGATCTCGCAAAGATCACGTCGAACTTCCTGGGGTATATCCTTGCGAAGAACATTTCCGCCAAGCGGCAGCGGCAGTTCGGTCTCTTGCTTCCACCATTCGCCAAGATCGACAATCTTCTGAAAACCGGACTTTTCGTAAGTGAGTTGACCTTCATGAATAATTAAACCTGCCTCCGCCTCTTCGCGATTCAGGGCCTCGAAGATCTGATCAAAAGGAACCACGACGTGTTTGAAATCGCCGAGATAAAGTTGCAGCGCCAGATA
>JBEEHZ010000152.1:0-4639 GCA_041167705.1 Verrucomicrobiota bacterium
CAACATCGAGAAACTTGCTGAACTGAGCTTGACGATGGAAGAGGACCTCAAGCAGAAAGCTTTCGTTGAATCCATCGGAAGCGTTTACTCCGCGCAAGAAGCTTTCCACTCCAAAATCTCGGCGCTCATTGAAGTTTACCAAGCGGAGTGCGAGCGGTTAAAACCGGCGGCGGGATAGATTCGTTCTTCTGTAGGGGACAACGTTGTCGTCCCAAACGCCCGTCCCGCTCGGACGAAGCCAACGGCTTCCCCTACAAAAGAGATTTGTAAATTAAGCCCAGCACCGCGCTGGCGATCACGACCGGGATGATGTCGATCTTGTAACGGAGCATTGCGACAAACGCCGCGGCGCAAAGCGCGATCGCAAACCAATCGATAACTCCCGCGCTCGGAAAGAAAACGTGGAGCGCAAACCAAACAGCGAGGTTCAACACTATTCCAACAATCGCGGCGGTAATGGCCGAGAGCGCATTGGTCAGTTTTGCATTGCCGCGCAGTTGCTCAATATGCGGGCCGCCGACAAAAATCCAAAGAAAGCACGGAGTGAACGTCGCCCAGGTTGTGAGTAGCGCGCCCAAAGTCGCCGCCAGGAGCGGTGGTAAACCTTCCGGATGTTGCCACGCGCCCATGAATCCGACGAACTGCAAAACCATGATCAAAGGTCCGGGCGTCGTTTCGGCGAGACCGAGCCCGTCCATCATCTGGCCCGGTTTGAGCCAGCCATAATGAAAGAGTGCTTGTTGCGCGACGTAGGGCAGGACCGCGTAGGCGCCGCCGAATGTCACGACCGCCGCTTTGCTGAAAAATAATCCTTCTTTAAATAGAGTGCTCTCCCAACCGCGAAAAACGCCGGCGAGAATCGTCGGCGCGAGCCATAACACCAGACAAACGAACGAAATCAAAACGGCGCGCCGTAAATTCGGCCGCGTGTGCGGCGGCGATTCCTGTTCATCGCTGATGACCGACAATCTCGAGCTCGCTTCCTCGCCGGCGCTCATCTCAAATTTACTTTTCCAGAATAAGCCGCCCAAAAATCCAATCACGCCCGCGCCCAGCACGATCGCGGGAAAGGGAATTTTTAAAAAATAAATCGCGACGAACGCGAGGACCGCGAGCGCCCACATCACTTCGTTTTTCAGCGCTTTCCGGCCGATTCGAATGACGGCGACGAGAACGATTGCGGTTACCGCCGGTTTCAATCCGTAAAAAATCGCGGCGATCCAGGGCAAATTTCCAAACGCCGCGTAAATATAGCTGAGCGTCCAGAGCACAAAGATTGACGGAATGACGAACAACGCGCCGGCGACGATGCCGCCCCTGATTTTGTGCAGGAGCCAGCCGATATAGATCGCCAGTTGTTGCGCTTCAGGACCGGGAAGCAGCATGCAAAAGTTCAACGCGTGCAAAAAGCGCGACTGGCTGATCCATTTTTTCTTCTCAACCAGTTCGGTTTGCATAATCGCGATCTGACCAGTCGGTCCGCCAAACGAGATGAATCCGAGTTTCAGCCAGAACCGAAACGCTTCTCCAAACGACGGCGCACGATGTCGATCTTGCGTGGTATTACCGGGCATAAGTTGAATTAAAACCGCAAAACGGTTCGGTTCCGACCAGTTTTCTGCGCGTAAACGACTTTCGATATTCGAACAACTCTTGAGATCAATCGGTCAAAAACTAAATAACCATGAATACACCTAAACTATTCACAATCGTTGCGGTCAGTGCCGGACTCGCCTTCGGCGTTGTCGCGCAAGGACACGAAAAGGAAAAAGAAGAAACTATCAGCAGCTCTGATGTGCCCGCCGCGGTGCAACAAGCTGCCGACACACAGGCCAAGGGCGGCAAAATCGTTCGCTGGGAAAAAGAGGGAGCGAACTTTGAGGCCGTCATCGAAAAGAATGGCAAACAATGGGGCGTCCAAATCGACGCGAATGGCAAAGTCGTGAGCAAACACGACGAGGGCAAAGAGCACAAAGAAAAAGGCGAGAAATACTAAGTGCGAGATGTTGCGATTCTGCCCCGGAAAAAATTCGGGGCGGAATCGGCGACATAAAATGAAGAAGCTGCTCCTCGGGCTGGCGCTCTGTTGCGCAAACATCGACGTCGCGCCGGCCGCGCTCGACACCGCGGAGATCGATCAGATCACGGGGCTAAAGGGTAAACTCAACGAGAAAGAGGGCGTCTATAAAATCACGTCACCCCGCGCTGACGTAAAGATCACAGTCGACGGCTGGACGATGCCGCCGTTCATGGGACTCGGCACCTGGGCCGCATTTACTGAAATGAAAAACGGAGCGATGGTGATGGGCGATACCGTCCTTTTTGAGGACGAAGTCAATCCAGTGATGTCCGCAGCGGTCGATGCCGGCCTGACCGTTACGGCGCTGCACAACCATTTCTTCTTCGATCATCCGAAAGTATATTTCATGCATATCGAAGGTCAGGGAACGGCCAAGGAACTCGCCAGCGCGGTGCGTAAAGTTTACGACAAGATCAAAGAGATTCGCGCAGTTAATCCGCAACCGAAAGATTCTTTCGGCGCAGCCGCGTTGCCGGAGAAAAATTCAATTTCGGCGGAGCCGCTCAACAAAGTCTTCGGCATGAGCGGTGAAACCAACAACGGAATGGTGAAGTTCTCGATCGGTCATCCGGCGAGGATGCATGGCGTCAAGATCGACAACGCCATGGGCGTGAACACGTGGATGGCCTTTGCCGGCAGTGACGACAACGCTCTGGTCGACGGAGATTTCGCTGTCACTGAGGACGAACTGCAATCCGCGCTCAAAGCGATTCGCGTCGCCGGGATTAACATCGTTGCGATTCACTCGCACATGACGCACGAGGAGCCGCGCATTTTATTTTTCCACTATTGGGGCAGAGGTCCGGCCAAGAAGCTGGCGGAAGCAATCCAAGGGGCGCTTCTGGCCGCCGGCTTATCCGGCCTCAGCACATCGGCGGCGAAATAAAGCGGGAGCTGCCGAGTTTGATTCACCAACGAAACCAGTTGAAACATTTGGTTCTCGCCATCGGCATCGCAGCAGCCGGAGCTTGTCTGACGGTCGCTGAATCCGACGACGCGAGGATCAAACTGGCGCAGACGATCCCGCTGCCTGGAGTGGAAGGACGAATAGATCACTTCGCGTTCGATGCCGCCGCTGAAAGATTATTCGTTTGCGCGCTCGGCAACAATTCGGTTGAAGTGCTCAATCTGCGCAAGGGCGAGCGGATTCATTCCATTACCGGCCTCGGCGCGCCGCAAGGAGTCGCCTACATCCCTGAATCGGACCGCATCTTGGTCGCAAATGATAAAGGCGGTGTCTGCAAGATCTACGACGGCAAATCGCTCCAAGAAATCGGCGAACTCAATTTCAAAGATGACGCGGACAATGTTCGATACGATGACGCCACAAAAAAAGTTTATGTGGGATTTGGCAACGGAGGAATCGGCATCATCGACGCAACGCAACACAAAATGATTGGGTCCATTTCACTCTCGGCTCATCCCGAAGCCTTCGAATTGGAAAAGAACGGCAAGCGAATCTTCGTGAATATTCCGAATGCCCGCCACGTGGCAGTGATCGATCGCGACCAAGGCAAAGTCGTTGCGACGTGGAAAACAGACCTGGCCTTTGGAAATTTTCCAATGGCACTGGATGAAACGAACCATCGACTATTTGTCGGCTGCCGTTTGCCATCCAAGCTCATCGTGCTCAACACTGATTCGGGCGACATCGTCGCAAAGATCGACATCTCCGGCGATCCCGACGAAATCTTCTATGACAGTAAACGTCATCGCATCTACGCGATCTGTGGTGCAGGCAAAATCGACATCATCAACGAAGTAGATGCGAACGCCTATGAGCCCTTCGCAAAGATCGGCACTGCGGACGGCGCGCGCACTGGTCTTTTTGTGCCGGACCGAGATACCTTATTTGTCGGTGTGCCACACCGCGGATCGCAGCAGGCCGAAATCCGTGCCTATCGCGTCGAATAATTTCTTAACTCTCCACCTTGTGTGCACTTTTCTCAAAATGCGGTAGCAGTGCGGAATGCATAGAACTTGTTTGCGGTTGTTGCTCGGACTGATTGCGTTCTGTGAGGCGACAGTTGTCGCGCAAGAGCCATACAAATTTTTAAACGAGATCCCGATCGGCGGCGAAGGTGGCTGGGACATTCTCACAATCGACTCCGAGGCGGGTCGTCTCTATCTCTCGCATGCGACAAAGGTGGTTGTTGTCGATCTTGATCACAATACTCTCGTCGGTGAAATTGGTGACACGCCGGGCGTTCACGCATTCATGCCCGTCCCTGAACTGCAACGCGGATTTTCATCCAATGGCAAGGAATCGAAATCCAGCGTTGTCGATCTAACTACGCTCAAGACCCTTTCGAAGATCGAGACCGGTCAAAATCCGGACGCAATCGCTTACGAACCGCAGCGTGCCGAAGTTTACATTTTCAATCACACCGGAAATTCGGCGACAGCGGTCGACGCGAAGCAAGTGAAGGTCACGGCAACGATTCCGCTCGGAGGCGGCCCGGAGTTCGCCGTAGCAGATGCGAATGCGGGGCGCGTCTACTGCAACATCGAAGACAAAAGTGAAGTCGCGGTGATCAACGCGGCCAAACACGAAGTGAT
>JBEEHZ010000153.1:0-6738 GCA_041167705.1 Verrucomicrobiota bacterium
ATTTGGATAATCGATTCCAACGCCGAGTTCGATCTGCGGCGTTAACCACAAAATCTTCGATCGTTTAGCCGCCAGTCGGACTACACGATTTTTGTTCGGCACCACCGAACAAACAACGAAGAGGTCGATTTTGCGTCGTCTCACAAATCGTCCGAGCGCCGCGCTCGTGAACTTGTTCGTTGGCATTCGTACCGGCTCCAAAACCCGTCGCCGTGTCGCCAGCGCAAGCTTGGTGAACGAATTGCTGATATCGATCAACAGATAATTAGCCGCACGCACAATGGTGCGAGTTCAATGCGAACACGCAACGCCGTCAAGTAGTGAACTTGCGACGTAATCCGCAAACGCGTAGCCTCGTCGCGTGCGAAAATTGGTTCATCGTCCACGACGGTTGCGCCGGTCTCCAGCTCTGCGCAATCTCGTTCGCGAAACCAATCTCACCGCGCACGATTTCGTGTTGCCTCTTTTCGTGAACGAAAAGATCGACAAGCGACGTCCGATCCCGAGCATGCCGGGTGTTTTTCAGCTCTCGCTTGGGGAAATTGTCGACGAAGCGCGGCAGGCACAAGACGCCGGGCTCCAAGCCATTCTCCTTTTTGGGATTCCGGAAAAAAAGGACGAGCAAGCGAGCGGCGCTTACGCCGACAACGGCGTAATGCAAAAAGCGTTGCGCGCGATCAAGGAAAAATGTCCGGAAGTGGTCGCGATCACGGATGTTTGTCTTTGCGAATACATGAGTCACGGCCATTGCGGCGTAACCCGAATCGACGGTGATCATTTCCATGTGCTGAACGATCAGACTGTCGATCTTCTGGTGAAAACGGCGCTCTCTCACGCGCAGGCCGGCGCCGACCTGGTCGCGCCAAGCGACATGATGGATGGCCGCATTGGCGCAATTCGCGAAGCGCTCGATATGAACGGCTTTGCTGAAACTGGAATTATGAGTTACGCGGCGAAGTTCGCTTCTGTTTTTTACGGTCCATTTCGCGAAGCCGCGGAAAGTCCACCGCAATTTGGAGATCGCCGCTCTTATCAAATGGATTCGGCAAATGCGGATGAGGCGTTGCGCGAGGTCGGCCTCGATATCGAGGAAGGCGCGGACATCGTCATGATCAAACCGGCGTTGCCGTACATCGACATTCTGTGGCGCGTGCGCGAGCGCTTTCGCAAACCGACGGCCGTGTATCACGTGAGCGGCGAATACGCGATGATCAAAGCGGCCGCCGAAAAAGGAATCGTCGACGAGCGCGCGGCTGTGCTGGAAATAATGACTTCGCTCAAGCGCGCCGGCGCGGACATCATCGTGACTTACTGGGCTCGCGAACTGGCGGAATGGATCAGTGCTTGACAAGTCGTACCGGCGAAACAGAGGCGCATGCTCGTCTGAAACGCCTGGCCCTCGTCTGGGCGCAGAGGCAACGCTATTCCGCGTGCGCGATGGAAGTTACATTGCCGCGCTGTCGATATCGCGCAGACGTCGTTGCGTATCGCCCGAATGGACGACAACCGGGCGCCACCGCGATTCTGGAGTGCAAACAAGCGCTGGTCGACCTTCGACGTGACAACGGATGCACTTCAACAACGATGCGGCGTTTGGAGAAAGTTCATCAGCGTCGTGAAGTCCTGGAAAGAAACTTGCGCGTTCATTATCCAGCCTTACGTGTCGCCGATTCACTCTTTGTCGAATTCGACTCGCACAATTTCAGCGCGATCGACCACCGTGGCTACAAACAGATTGTCCGGGAAATGCAGGCATTACAAAACCGGCTCTTTGACGGCACTAAATTCGAGACGCTGATTCGATATCGTTGCGCGAATCTGTTTTTTCTCGTTTTGCCTAACGAATTGTTTCGCGAACCCGAAATTCCGATCGGTTGGGGCGCCTTGATTGAATCGAACGACGAGCTGATCCTGGCCCGCAAACCGGCGTGGCACGAAACGGAGCCGGAAGCTGAGCTGCGCTTCTTGCAGCGAATCGCCGCCGCCGGCACGCGCGTATTGAATCGGACGTTGGACATCACGTTCGAGAACGTCGCGACCGCACGTTGTCGATCTTAGCGAATGTCGATCCTACCCGCGTCTGACCAGTAAGTTGCGCCCGGTCATTTCTTTCGGTTTTTCTATTCCGAGCAAAAACAGAAGCGTCGGTGCGACGTCGGCCAGAATCCCGTCTTCGCATTGAAACTGTCCGGCATCCTTCGCCACGTAAATGAAATGAACAAGGTTGGTCGTGTGCGCGGTATTCGGTGAGCCGTCGGGATTTCGCATCTGTTCGCAATTGCCGTGGTCGGCGGTGAGGATGCCTTTACCGTCGAGCTCGAGAAGCTTCGGAATAATCCGGCTGCAACATTGATCTACCGTTTCGACCGCTTTGATACCGGCTTTCACAAAGCCTGTGTGACCGACCATGTCGGGATTGGCAAAGTTCAGGATGATCAGATCAAATTTGCCCAAGCGCGCGAGAAGTTCGTCCGTCACCTCGAACGCGCTCATTTCGGGCTTCAAATCATAAGTCGCCACTTTCGGCGATGGGATCAGTTTCCGTTCTTCGCCTGGAAAAGGCTTTTCGACTCCCCCATTAAAAAAATAGGTCACGTGCGCATACTTTTCCGTCTCGGCCACGCGCAGCTGCGACTTGCCCGCTGCGCTCACCAGCTCGCCGAGAATGTTTTTGAGGTCTTGCGAAGGGAAAATGAACGGCGACGGAAAGCGAACGTCGTACTTCGTTAAAGAAGTGAAATTGATTTGCGGCCACACTTCTCGATCGAAGGAATCGAAATCCTTGAACAGAAACGCTTGCGATAATTGGCGGGCGCGATCCGCCCTGAAGTTGAAAAACAAAACAGCGTCGCCGTCGCGAACACGCTGCTCGTTCGCCTGAGCAAAAATCAGTGGCGGCATAAACTCATCCGTCTTGCCCGCACCATATTGTCGAGCAACGGCGTCTGAAGGTGATTCTTTACAAATCTCGCCACGTCCGAGAACGACTGCGTCCCAGGCTTTCTTGGTCCGGTCCCACCGGCGATCGCGATCCATCGCAAAATAGCGTCCGACTACGGTCACAATTTGTGCACCGCTCTTCTTCAATTCTTTTTCGGAGGTTTTCAGGTACTCGCGGCCGCCGGTAGGCGATGCATCGCGTCCGTCGGTGAACGCGTGAACAAAAATTTCCGAAACGCCTGCCGCCTTGGCTGCGTTCGCGAGCGCAATCATATGGTCGCAATGACTGTGGACGCCGCCATCCGAAACCAAGCCTAACAAATGAAGGCGATGTCCGCGCGCGGCCGCGAAAGTTTCTTGCGCGACAGAGTTCCGCGTCAACTCACCGTCAGCAATCGCCTTGTTGATGCGAGTGAGATCCTGAAGAACGACGCGGCCCGCGCCCAGATTCAGATGCCCGACTTCCGAGTTGCCCATTTGCCCTTCGGGCAGACCAACATCCGCACCGCTGGCGCTGAGTTTACTTCCCGGATAGTCGCGATAGAGCTTGTCATGAAAGGGTGTGCTGGCAAGAAGGGTGGCGTCGCCATTTTGCTCACGCGATTTCTTGCCGCCGGGATTGATGCCCCAACCGTCACGTATGATGAGCATCACAGGGCCGGCCATATGCGCGCACTCTGCCGACGATTATGAAGTCGGACAAGCGGTTCTTTCGTTGACAATAGAACTCGCACGCAGATACATCGCCCTGATGAAGTGGCGCAACCAACTGCTCGCCCTTTTGTGCCTCGCTGTTTTCGCCGGGTTGGGGGTTCTTTATTTCCAGCATTGGGTCGTGCAGAAGCCGTTCGGGATAATTCTTATTATTGGTGAAGGGCTGGCGCCGGAACGCATCGCGCTGACTCGTGTTTTTGTCGGAGGATCCGATGCGCGCTTGGCCCTAGACGGAATGCCAAACGTCGCCCTGGTAACTAATCACTCCAGAGATTTCGCGGTCTCCGATCAGGCTGCGGCTGCGAGCGCTCTGGCGACCGGGGTCAAGGTCAGCAATCGCTCTCTGTCAGTGGATTCCCCGGGCAAACCGCTCACAAACATTATCGAATTGGCACGGGGTCGGGGACGCGCGACGGGTTTGGTGACAAATGGAGCGCTGACGAATGCGACATGCGCGGCGTTTTACGCGCATGCGACCAACGCGAACGACATCGACCAAATCGCACGTCAACTCGTCGAAGGTGGCAAGATCGATCTCTGCTTGGGAATAAGCGCGGCGGAATTTCTTCCGGAAGCAAAACAGGGACAACGACAAGACAATCGCGACTTACTGCTCGAATTGCGCCAAAACGGATTTGATGTTGTTCGGACCCGAGCGGAATTGGAATCTATTCCGGTCTGGCGGCTGCCAAAACTTTTCGGCGCGTTTGCTGACGGAGATAACGGCAACAATCAGGGCGCTTGGAACGACGAGCCTGCTTTGTCCGACATGGTGCGACGCGCTATCGAATTATTGCAGTATAATCAGCGCGGCTACCTGCTCATCGTCGACGCAGCCCGTATGCGAAAAGCGGCCGAAACAAACAACGCGGAGAAAACCTTGACCGAAACCGCGGAACTCGATCGTACACTATCAACGGCGCAACGTTACGCCGGACCGAAATCAACAATCATTGTGTGCGGCGACACAGCAATCGGTGGCTTGCATGCGAACGGTTTTCCATTTCGCAAGGACAGTGGAATTGCGTTACTAGGATTGAATCCGTCAGGTGAACCATGGATGACCTGGGCAACAGGTCCAAAAGGAGCGGAGTCACACGGCGCTGCAAAAAGTCCGGAGAAAGAAACATCCAGTAGCGCGGAGAGCGGAACGCGAAAGGAACAAACGGAACCGGCTGCATCTTATACGAAATCAGCTTTAGAGACGGTAGAGGATGTCGTCTCATTTGGAAGCGGCCCAGGCACCGAAAGGTTGCATGGCACAATCGATAACACGCAGATTTTTAAGATCATTCGAGACGAGCTTTAGAATAACGCGAACCCAAATAGCCCAAGTAAAAAGAAACCCACCCGCGATAATGGGGTGGGTCTCTTTAATTAAGTCTTCTGGTGGCGGACCGTTTATTCGCTGACCAACGGAACAAAAACAAACGGCGGCGGATCAGGAAGGTTTGGGGGCGGCCCTTCCTCTGGTGGTCCTTCCGCAACTTCCTTGGCTTCCTTGCCTCCGCCGAAATCTTTTGCGTCTTTGCCATCAACCCCAGCTTCGCCGCTACCTGCCAAAGCCGTGTTGGCAATTGTCAGTTTCGCTGTCGAATAAACTGCGAGCTCAGCGATGCGACCGGATTTGGCGATGTTGAAAGTGAATCTGACGTACTTCGCTTCAGTGGGGCCTACTTTTATCTTCGTAACTTTTGCGGTCAGATCTTGCTTCGCGATTTGATGCCATTGCGAACTGGCCGCAGCTAATCTCGAATTCGAAGTGGAAATCGTCACCGTGCCGGTGCTGCCATTGTTCAAGAACGAGATCATGTCGAAGTTCTGGATCTTCGAAAGCGAAAGCACGAGTTCGCTATTTCCATCCGGCAATGTATAGCCGAAAGTTGGGTGATCGGAGATGAGCGCAATTTGAGCGAGGTTGTCATCAATTCGGGCTCCGAGGCTAAAGCGGGCGATATTTCGCGCGTAAATGGGTGATTGGTGCTCGGCGGAGACAACTTCGCCGGCGAATAGCTGCAGTCCGCCAGCGAGAACAAGACCGCAAACCAAGGTACCAACACGTGAAAAGGGAGAGAAGGATGCGTTCATAATTTCCATACCTACAAAAACGATGATATGTCAGGCGGGCACGCCTTGGCAATATAAATTTTCCCCGTGGTCGAAGATTTCACTAGGGAGGCCCTATCCATATCCGAGGAATTGGCCGTTTCCACCGTTTCCACTAGTGGCAAAACCCCTTCCAAACTACCCGTTTCAGAGGCGCGGCGCAGAAAGCCAACTCGTCGCGCGGTCTTGCGCGACTAACTACAGCCTGCTCGCGACTCGGTGACCCAGAGATTCGTTCTTGGCGTAGAGGGTCGACGTGGTGGCTGCGCGAAATTTTTGTCCGCCAGCGTAAGCGTAGAGCGGAATATAGGATCGTCTGCCCCATCGGTCGGCGCGGCATGCGGCCCAATTAATCGTTGGATCGAGTATATACGTGCCGCCGGCAGTATTCCATTCCAGCCAAGCATGGGTCTTACGGCTGGTTGGAAGACGCTTGCCAATGACGAGTCGGACGTTTTGCACTCCGCGTGAATGCATGGCGTTATAAAGAGCGACCGCTTTCCCTTTGCAATCGGCAAATGCACCATTCTGGACTTCATCCGGTGTTTTCCATTCCATGGAAAAACCGTACGGAATTGCACGCAGATCTCCGATCCAGTGGTTTACCATTGAGAATGACAAATTTTGATCTTTACGGTCGGCCGCGGAAGCAAGGATCGGCTGTATCCGCGTCATCTGCCGGTCGTAAGGGGTAGAGTTGACGCTGATGTACGTTGATTGGGCAAAGGTGGAGAGGCAGGAGAGGCAAAAAAGGGCGAAGCCGACGAAGCCAACTTTGCGAAGAGTGTAAGGGCGGATGCTTATTGTAACCATAATATCTACAGCCACCATAAGCAGAGGCTGTGCCATGCCCGGACACGTAAACTCCGCTTGGCAATGCCATCGAATCGGTCAAACTCAGTTGCCCTGCGCCCGTATAACGTGAATCTGACGCAAGCTCGCTCAGCCAGCCTCCTCCGCGTCGCGGTATGGCTCTTA
>JBEEHZ010000154.1:0-11023 GCA_041167705.1 Verrucomicrobiota bacterium
TGCCTCGCCCAGAATCTTCGGCTCCAGCTCGAACTGGACGAACTCCTCCACGCCCTTGCCCTGCACAAGCACCTTTGGCCCTTTCTCATAAACCGCCACGCTAAGTTTATTTTTTTTACCAAAAAAAATTGTGTATTCCTTCGGCGAGAATTCGAAACCGAGCTCATTCAGCAACGCGCGCAGCTTTGTCGCCTGCTCGTTCGTAAGCGCGTGGGTGTATGAATTCACTTCTATGAAACAGAAACGCTCAACGCCCAACGCTCAACTCCGAATTCAGCATTGGACGTTCGGCGTTGGGCATTCGACGTTCGGCGTTGTTTTGATATCGCGACAAAACGCCTGCCGCTTTCGCCGTTCGCTATTGCGGTGGTATCATCATTCCGGCCGCGATCTCCCCTGGCGCCGAACGCGGGATCCATATGCGATCCTCGTGTCCGAGTTTATGCTCCAGCAAACGCAAGTCGGCACGGTCTTGCCATATTATCGAGATTGGCTGCGTCGATTCCCGAATTTCGCCGCTCTCGCGCGCGCATCAGAGCGCGAGGTGCTGCATGCCTGGCAGGGACTTGGCTACTACTCGCGCGCTCGAAATCTTCACACCACTGCAAAAATCGTGGTAGCTCGAGATCGTGGGCGATTTCCAAAGTCGATCGAGCAAATGCGATTGCTTCCCGGTGTTGGTAAATACACGGCGCATGCGGTCGCGACGTTCGCGCTTAATCAGCCAGTGCCCATTGTCGAAGCGAATACGTCGCGCGTCTTAGCACGTCTTTTCAATTTGCGAATTCTAATCGACTCAGCGTCTGGCCAGAACAGCCTTTGGGGGCACGCCGCCTCACTCGTTCCGAGGAAATCCTCAGCGGCCTACAATTCAGCGCTTCTCGATCTTGGCGCGCTTGTCTGTCTCCCCCGAAAGCCGAAATGCGGAATTTGCCCAGTTAAAAAATTCTGCCGCGCGAAAAATCCACAGTCGTTGCCAATTAAACGACCGCGTCCTGAAACAAAGCAGCTGGTTGAGAAACACTCGTTCGTCATTCGAAACGACAAACTTTTGCTCACGCAGTCTGCCAACCGCTGGCGGGGAATGTGGATCTTGCCGCCGCTAAATCTAAGCTCGAAAAGAAACGGCGCGATTTACAAAGCTACTTTTCCATTCACCAATCATCGCGTCACGCTGCAGATATTTCGAAAGCGCGAACGTAAGATCGACAATCCCCAGAAATCCTGGTTTCCCTTTCGCAAACTCAATTCGATTCCAATTCCGCCCCCGCACCGGCGTGCGATTGACGCGCTTCTGGGATTGAACGTTTCTTCTGTTCATGGCCAGCGTTGAAACTATTCCAGATGCCCGCGGCCATTTCGGCCCCTATGGCGGAATGTTCGTACCTGAGACGCTGATGTCGGCGCTTCATGAGCTTGCCGCTGAATACGAACGCGCGAAAAATGATTCGGCCTTTCAAAATGAATTGTCGATCTTGTTGCGCGATTTCGCCGGCCGACCGACGTCGCTTTATGTCGCTGAACGCTTAACGAACAAGCTCGCCGGCCCTAAAATTTATTTAAAGCGCGAAGACCTGCTCCACACCGGCGCGCACAAGATTAACAACGCCCTCGGACAAATTTTGCTGGCACAACGAATGGGCAAGCACCGCATCATTGCCGAGACCGGTGCCGGCCAGCACGGAGTTGCCACCGCCACCGTCGCTGCACGCTTCGGGTGCGAGTGCGTTATTTACATGGGCAAGGTCGATATGAAACGCCAGGCCCTGAATGTCGCGCGGATGAAATTTCTCGGCGCGACAGTTGTTCCAGTCACAGCCGGCCAGGCCACGCTCAAGGAAGCGATCAACGAAGCAATGCGGGACTGGGTCACCAACGTGCGCACCACCCATTATATATTGGGATCGGTCCTCGGCTCGCACCCTTACCCGATGATGGTGCGCGATTTTCAGAGCGTTATCGGCATTGAGGCGCGCCGCCAAATCCTGGAGCGCGAAGAACGGCTGCCGGATTTGCTTGTCGCCTGCGTCGGCGGCGGCAGCAATGCCATCGGTTTGTTCCATCCGTTTCTGCAAGATCGAGATGTCCGAATGGTCGGCGTCGAAGCCGGCGGCGAAGGCATTCGCGCCGGCAAACACGCGGCCCGTTTTCAAGGCGGACGCCTCGGCGTGCTCCAGGGAACGAAGACTTTCTTGCTCGCCAACGAGGAAGGCCAAATTGAATTGACCCATTCGGTATCGGCCGGTCTCGATTACGCCGCGGTCGGGCCAGAACATTCTTACTTACGCGACCTCGGCCGAGTAGAATATACTTACGCGACTGATGATGAAGCACTCAACGCCTTCCGCATTCTTTCCGAAACCGAAGGAATCATTCCCGCCCTCGAAACGGCGCACGCAATTGCTTATATCCTCAAAAATGCGTCCAACATGAAGCGCGAACAAATAGTGATCGTGAATTGTTCCGGGCGCGGCGATAAAGATGTCGACGCCGCGGCGCGCGCCTTTGGAATCACGGAGGATCCCAAATCATGAGATCGATGACCGGATACGGCCGCGGCGAGACCGATCACAACGGCACGAAGTTCAGCGTTGAACTCAATTCCGTGAACCGGAAGCAGAGCGACATCGTCATCAATCTGCCGCGCGATCTGACGGCGCTTGAACCACAGATTCGTCAGACCATCAACGAAAACATTTCGCGCGGACGAACCAATGTCGTCGTCAGTTATCAGAACGGCTCCGGCGGACCGCGAAAACTCGCGCTCGATACCGAGCTGGCGCGCTCCTATCACGACGCCATGCGCGCATTGCAAAAAGATTTGGATGCGCCGGGTGAAATCACGATCGGTTCAATTCTGCAGGCGCCGGGCGTGATGCGCGCTCCGGAGGAAACGATCGACTCCAACGTCGCCTGGCCGGCAATTGAGCGGGCGTTGCGCGCCGCGCTCAACGAATTAATCAAAATGCGCGAGCGCGAAGGCAAACATCTGGCCAAGGATTTGATCCGGCGCCTGAAAGCAATGCGCAAACAAATCAAGGAGATCCGTGGATTGCACCCTGACGTCGTGAAAAAATATCGGGCGGTTCTGCTCGAACGTATTCACAAGGCCGGGCTACCGATTCCGAGCGATGATGATCGTTTGGTAAAGGAGATATCTTTCTTTGCCGATCGCGCTGATGTTTCTGAAGAGCTCACGCGGGTGGAAAGCCATCTCGCGCAATTCGCGCACCACCTCCGTCGGCACGAACCGGTCGGCCGCACGCTCGAATTCATTACCCAGGAGATTTTTCGCGAACTCAACACGCTTGGTGCCAAGGCGAACGACGCCGCGATTTCGCAGCGCGTGGTTCTTTGCAAGGCCGAGCTGGAAAAAATCCGCGAGCAGATTCAAAACCTTGAGTAGTCGATTCAGCCGTTACGGAATTCTGTTTGTCCTCTCCGCGCCATCTGGTGCCGGGAAAACAACACTCGTCGATGCGCTTCGAAAAACGTCCGAGTTTGTTTATTCGGTTTCATGCACTACACGCCCGGCACGTGCGGCAGAAGCGGAAGGCCAGGATTATCAATTCCTGACGGAACCGGAATTCATCGCGCGCGTGAAGGCCGGTGAATTCCTGGAGAGCGCCGAAGTTCACGGGCATCACTACGGCACATTGCTGGGGCCGATTGTCGAGAACATAAAAAGCGGCCGTGATGTCTTGATCGACATCGACACTCAGGGCGCAGCCACGATTCGAAATTCCAAAGACAAATTCATTCGAGACTCGCTCGCCGATGTTTTTATCATGCCGCCGGACGTTGAAGAATTGCGCCGCCGATTAACGAAGCGCGGGACCGAAACGACCGAGCAAATCGAAGCGCGCCTGACCGCCGCAATTCGGGAAATGGAATCGTGGCCGCAGTATCGTTACACTATCATCAGTCGGACGACGGAGGAGGATTTGCAGAAATTTCGACACATCATGAATGCCGAGCGATATTTGAGCCGGCGTTTGATCCAAAGCTGATTGTCGATTCTTGCATGAAAAGAAATTCCAGCCAGCGACCTGAAAAAACCGCGGGGCGCAAAGTTGTGCGTTTGCGCGGCGCCGGTAAAACAATCGTCCTTGGCGTTACCGGTTCGATCGCCGCTTACAAATCCGCGGAGCTTGCGAGTCTGCTCGTAAAACAAGGCCACCAGGTTTTCGCGGTCATGACGCACGACGCGACCGAATTCATCACGCCGCTTACGTTGCAGACCCTTTCCAAAAATCCGGTGATGACGAGTTTCTTCGACGAAAAAGAAAACTGGCGGCCGGGACATATCGAATTGGCCGATCGCGCCAACCTTCTGTTGATCGCGCCCGCCACGGCGAACATCATCGCGGAGCTCGCGCACGGTCTGGCAAACCATCCGCTGGCCGCTATCGCGCTTGCGACACGCGCGCCGATTTTAATTGCGCCGGCGATGAACGGAAAAATGTGGTCGCATCCCGCCACGATTGAAAACGTTGAGACATTGAAATCGCGCGGCGTCGAATTCATCGGACCCGAAGAAGGAATGCTGGCGTGCGGCTACGAAGGGCTAGGCCGTCTTTGGAAGGTCGACGACATTGCGTTCCGCGCGGAATTTCTTCTCGCCCGTCAGGAACATTTGATCGTGTGAGATTTCTCATCACGGCCGGGCCGACGCGTGAGCCGATCGATCCTGTCCGTTATCTCAGCAACCGCTCGTCCGGAAAAATGGGCTACGCGATCGCGGACGCAGCGATCGACGCTGGACACGAAGTGAGTTTGATCTCGGGGCCGGTAAATCTCGATCCGCCGCGCGGCGCTGAGTTGGTTCCAGTTTCAACCAGCGACGAGATGTTCGATGCGGTGCATGAACTCTTTCCCGATTGCGACGTCCTGGTGATGTGCGCGGCCGTCGCGGATTACAAACCAAAACAGTTTTCCAAAAACAAAATCAAAAAGCGCGACGCGAATCTTTCTCTCGAATTGATTCCAACGCGCGACATCCTCGCGTCGCTCCCGAAACAAGATCGACATTATCTTGTCGTCGGGTTCGCCGCCGAAACCGAAAACGTCGAAGCAAACGCGCGCAACAAACTTCAGGAAAAGAATTGCGACATCGTCGTCGCGAACGACGTCAGTCGCGGCGATTCAGGAATGGAGACCGACGAAAATGAAGTCACAATTTTGTTTCGCGACGGCGAAATAAAGAAAATTTCACGAGCTCCGAAGACAATTGTCGCGCGCGAGCTCGTAAAGATATTCGAAAATGTTTGCGAAAAACGTTTGACAAAAAAAATCGCGTGATTACTTCGTCGTTAAGTGAAGTCATTCCCAACTCTTCACAAACTTCCGCGAAAACGGAATGAAAGGGGGGAATTAGAAGTCGATGGCTAAGAAAAGAAAGAAAGCAGCAAAAAGAAAAGCGACAAAAAGAAAGAGGCATTAAGGCCCGTCGCTTAATTAACGACTTCGGGAAATCTTTCGAAGTCAAAACCCAAACTTCAACCCGGGGGGAGAATTTATTTTCCTCCCGGTTTTTTATTTGGGTTGAGAGGTTGAAGTGTTGAGACGTTGAGAGGAGAAGCTATTCTGAAGTCGATCTCAACGCCTCAACAACTCAACCTCTCCATGAAGCACTATCTCGACGCCGCGGAAAAAGCTGCGCGCACCGCGGGCGAGCTGCTTCGCAAAAATTTTCATCGCTCGCAGCACGTGAACGTCGCCGAAGCGCACGACATCAAACTCGCGATCGACGTCGAGACGCAGGAACTCATCACCAAGGCCCTCCTGAAACAATTTCCCGAGCACGCGCTTTATGGCGAAGAAGGAATCGTCGGCGACCAGTCGAGCGAGCACCAGTGGGTAGTCGATCCGCTCGATGGAACGGTGAATTATTTTTACAAGATTCCGCACTTTTGCGTTTCGATCGCGTTGCGTTTCAAGGGCGAGATCATCGTCGGCGTGATTTACGATCCGATGCGCGAAGAGATGTGGAGCGCACAAAAAGGAGAAAATCCGCGCTTGAATGGCCAACATTTTCGCGTGAGCGATCGCACCAATTTGGCCGAAGCCGTCGTGTCGGTCGGGCTTGCCAAAACAGATCGTTCGATCGATTCGAATCTCCCGCTGCTTGAGGCAATGATTCATCGCGTGCGGAAATGTCGCATCCTCGGCAGCGCGGCGCTCGACATGGCTTACGTCGCATGCGGCCGCTTTGACGCTTATATCGAGCGCGGAATCAGTTTGTGGGACATCGCCGCCGGATGGATTCTGGTGGAGACTGCCGGTGGCCTGGTCGACTTGCGACCGCGTAAAGATATGAAAGAGAAATACAGCATCGTCGCCTCTAACGGCGTCATCGATTTGAAATTGTGAGCACCACTTGTTGCGGAATCGGTTACGACATTCATCGCCTTGGCCAGAATCGAAAACTGATTTTGGGCGGTGTCGAAATTCCTTATCTGCTCGGATTGGAAGGACATTCGGACGCCGATGTTTTATCACATGCAATCGCCGACGCGCTCCTCGGCGCGATTTGCGCCGGCGACATCGGCCAACATTTTCCCGACACCGACGAGTCGATTCGCGGCATCAGCAGCATTGAGATCTTGAAACGGGTGACCCAAATTCTCGCCGACAAGAAAGCGCGAGTTGTGAACATCGACGCCACCGTCATCGCGGAGGCGCCGAAGCTTGCGCCGCAGATTCCAGCGATGAGAAAAGCGATTGGCGCCGCGATTGGTATTTCCGATACGCAAGTGAGCATCAAAGCGACGACAAACGAACGTCTCGGCCCAATCGGTCGCGGCGAAGGCATCGCCGCGATGGCGATCGCGACGGTCGAGCAAAGTTAAGAATGCCGCTGCGTTTCTTTAATACCTATTCGCGCGAGGTCGAAGAATTTCAGCCGCGCGACACGAAGGATCGCAAGATCGACATCTACACCTGCGGGCCAACGGTTTACAGCCGCGCCCACATCGGAAATTTTCGCGCCTACATTTTCGAAGATTTGCTTCAGCGTCATCTCGAAGCGCGTGGATTCAAAGTGCACCGGGTGATGAACATCACCGACGTCGAAGACAAAACGATCCGCGGCGCGCACGAAGCCAAAGTTCCTCTCCAACAGTTTACCCAGGAGTTCAAAGACGCATTCTTCGAAGACGCCGAAACGCTGCGGATCAAACGCGCGGACGATTATCCGGCCGCGACCGATCAACGTTACATCGACAAAATGATTTCGATGATCAGCGCGCTGATTTCGAAAGGCCTCGCTTATCAAGCCGATGACAAATCGGTTTATTTTCGGATCAACAAATTTCCCAATTACGGAAAACTGGCGCACATCGATCTCGCGGAGCTGAAGCCGAGTGGCCGCGTCAAACACGACGAGTACGATAAAGAACACATCGGCGACTTCGCGCTCTGGAAAGCATGGGACGAAGAAGACGGCGATGTGAAATGGGATTCGCCATGGGGGCCGGGTCGGCCAGGCTGGCACATCGAGTGCAGCGCGATGGCGATCGCATTGCTTGGCGATCAGATCGATATCCACTGCGGCGGAGTGGACAACATTTTCCCGCATCACGAAGCCGAGATCGCGCAGAGCGAAGGCGTAACCGGCAAGAAGTTTGTGCGGATGTGGCTCCATTGCGCGCATCTCCTCGTCGACGGCCAGAAGATGTCGAAGTCGCTGGGAAATTTTTACACGATCCCTGACGTCTTAGCGAAAGGCTACACCGGCCGCGAAATCCGTTACGCGTTGATTCGAGTGAATTACCGGACCCAGCTCAATTTCACCTGGGACGGAATGAAAGAAGCACGCGAGTCACTGGGACGGATCGACGATTGGCTGGAGCGCTTGCGCGAAGTCGCTGGAGATAAAAAGGGCGATTCTAAAATCGACACCCAACTCGGTCACGAATTCGAAGACGCGCTCGACGACGATCTGAATATTTCGGCGGCGCTCGGTTTTCTTTTCGAAACAATTCGCGAGACGAATCGTGCGATGGATGAGGACACGCTCGACGGAAAGATGGCGAGCGGATGGTTAAATTGGTGGAGCCGGATCAATAACGTCCTCGAATTCGAAAGCGGCGGTGCCGAGTTGCCCGACGAAGTGGCGAAGCTGGCCGAAGCGCGAGCTCAGGCGAGGCTTGCAAAAGATTTTCGGAAAAGCGATGAATTGCGCGACAAGTTGAATGCGCTCGGCTGGGAAGCGCGCGACACCAAGGACGGTCAGAAGATAACGCGACGCGCCGGCGCTTAACGAAATGTTTGCGCCCGCACAATTCCTCAGCCTCGAACACACGGCCCACCCGAAATTGTTCGAAGACCAGAACTACGTCTGGAATGCGCTCAAACAGATCGCAAGCTATTTGCAATTTCGTTTGAAACCGGCGGTACTGGGCGAGCTCGTCGGCCGGCCATTTGTGAGCAGCAATGTTTTTGTCGGCCGCGGCACAATTATCGAGCAAGGCGCGGTGTTGAAAGGACCGGCCTGGATCGGCGAGAACTGTCACATTCGGAGTGGCTGTTACGTCCGCGAGAATGTTGTAGTTGGAAACGGAGTGGTGATGGGAAATTCCTGCGAATTCAAAAACAGCATCATTTTCGACGAAGCGCAGGTGCCGCATTTCAATTACGTCGGCGATTCGATTCTTGGATTTAAAGCGCACCTCGGCGCGGGTGTGATTCTATCCAACGTGAAACTCGATCACCGCGAAATCAGTGTCGCCGCGGGCGATACTTTGATCGCCACCGGCCTCACCAAGTTTGGCGCGATCGTTGGGGATCGAACTGAAATCGGCTGCAACGCGGTGATCAACCCAGGCTCGCTCCTAGGCCGAGATTGCCTCGTTTATCCAAATGTGAATTTCCGCGGCGTGCTGCCGGACGACAGCGTCGTGAAATTGCGGCAGGAGCTCCAGATATTGGAACGGCGCGACCGCGGGAAATAGCAGACGAAGATTAAGAGGAAGCGGAAGATTTTCTGGCGGATGGGGAGGGATTCGAACCCTCGGTGCCTTTCAGCACACACGCTTTCCAGGCGTGCACAATCGACCACTCTGTCACCCATCCGACGGATCGAGAATCGTAAGATCGACAATCAGAGTTGCAAGCGACGGAACAATTCGTCGAGCGGCAGTTGAATGCCGATGAAAAATTCGCCGAAATCTGCGTACTCTGCGCTCACCGGATCAAAGCGCATCTCGTAAACGATCGCTTTGATCTGAAATGTGTCGCGCGCGAACAATGTGACGCCCCACTCGGCATCGTCGAGGCCGGTCGAGCCGGTGATGAGCTGTTTCACTTTGCCCGCGTACTGACGGCCAACCGTCGCATGTCCCTTCATCAGCTTGCGACGCTCACCGTAAGGCAGCGCGTACCAGTTCCGCTGCTCGCCCCGGCGTTTGCTCATATTATAGAAACAGACCACCGGCCAATCCGGCAGCGTCGGATAAACACGCTCCTGCCGGTAGTGTTTGACCCGCTCGCGAAAAGTGTTTAACGCCTCCTCCAGCTTGACCGGGTCGCGCTTCGTCTCCGGATCGAGCGTGGCGATGTATTCCTCTTCGGTCGTGATGTATTCGCTTTCTTCGGTGAGGGACAAATAACTGTAAACCGGCGTCAATACATCGGGGCCTAGCGAAAGCGAAAGTTGCTTCTCGATCTTGTTCGCTGTTTGCAAATCGGGCGTAATCAACATGAAGCCGAGATCCGCCTTGGGCGTGACGACGCTGAGCGTAAGCAACTGCGTCGAGTCCGTCGCGCGAATTTCCTGTACCAGCTTGGTCAGGTTCGTTTTCGCCGCATTCTGCTCCTCGCGGTTGAGCAATTGCCATTGCCCGTACTCGATGTGATAAAACAAATGCAGACAATGCCAGCCCTGTTCGGGAACGAGCGTCGCGTTCTTATCGGTCATCGCGGCTAGTTTAAACCGCGAACGAAAGATGTCGATCTATCAGCGGGTGGCGGTCTGCGCGGACGGCAAATGCGCCACGCAATATTCTTCGCCATCGCTCGCGACGCGAAAATCGAGGTTCGGATCGGTCAATTCGGTCGCGCCACAGACGGCGCATTTGTGAAGCGGTTCGGTTTCGCTGCGGGTCTGATCTTCAAAACGTTTCCGCCTACTCGAGACTTCCTGCCGATGGCGCGCTCGATAAATAGCCTCCGGCCCGAAGAAAATCAGGTAATTGGCAAGCGCCGCGATCAACGCTGCTCGATACGAGTTCGAATTAGTAAAAAATCCAAACAACAAGAACGCGCCGGCTATCCACGCTAACCATTTTATCCTGACAGGCAGAATGAACAGGATGTAGATGATTTCCTCCGGGTAAAAGTGGGCGAAGGCGAGGAACAACGACATCAGCAGCATCGAGTTGGAAAAATTGCTGCCGAAGAAAAACGCGGCCACGGTGGTGCCGATCATTCCGACCAGAAAATAAAGGGTGAGACGGAACGATCCCCAGGCTCGTTCGAGACCCTCCCCAACCCACCAAAGAAACCAGAGCGCAAAAAGGACCCATAACGGGCTCGTCGCTTGCGGGATGAAAATGTAAGTGATCAGCCGCCACACTTCGCCATGAAGAATGCGAACCGGATCGAGCGTGAGCATGGACGTGAAACCGGGAAGAAGCCAGGTCAGGCCAAAGACGAGCGCGGCGAAGCCGACAAGAATGCGCGGTAATCCTCGAATAGCCAGAAAACCGAAACGGCGTTCAAGGTTGTCGAGCAGGCTCATTGCTTCGGCGAGGTTAGAGAAAGTATGGACGCTATTCAACTCCGGTGGCGTTTCTTTACCTCCATTTGATTGGCGTTTACGCTTTGTGCGTGAGCGAACCCGGGCAGAAAAAGACGGCGCTGTATGACGAGCATGTAAAACGCGGCGGAAGGATGGTGCCGTTCGCCGGCTGGTTGATGCCGGTTCAATACATCAGCATCGTGGAAGAACATCAGGCCGTGCGAAAGAACGTCGGCATGTTCGACATTTCGCACATGGGACAGTTTATCGTCGATGGAAGCG
>JBEEHZ010000155.1:0-3386 GCA_041167705.1 Verrucomicrobiota bacterium
GTCGCGGCGATCAGGCGCACGTCTGTTCGCAAGGTTTGGTTACCACCCACGCGCTCAAACGCGCGCTCTTCGCTCATCACGCGGAGCAACTTTACTTGCGTGGTCGGTGGAATTTCAGCCACTTCATCCAGAAAAATTGTGCCGCCGCTCGCTTGCTCGAATCGCCCGATCCTTCGTTCATGCGCGCCGGTGAACGCGCCTTTTTCGTGACCGAACAATTCGCTTTCGAGCAATGTGGGTGAGAGCGCGGCACAATGGACCGCGACAAATTTCGCCTTGTTGCGTCGGCTTAAATTGTGAATCGCGTGCGCGGCCAACTCTTTTCCAGTGCCGCTTTCGCCTTCGATCAAGACGTTCGCCGATGAAGGCGCCACCTGGCGAATTGTATCCAGCACTTCATGCAATGCCGGCGAATCGCCGATCATGTTCTCGAGGCCGTAACGTTCGTCAACTTGCTGTCGCAACGTTTGATTTTCCTGTTCCAGTTTGCGGTCACGCAACGCGCGCGCGAGCAGCATTTCCACCTTGTCGAGATTGAGCGGCTTGGTCACAAAATCGTAGGCGCCGCGTTTCATCGCCTCCACCGCGGTGTCGACCGAGCCGTAGGCCGTCATCATGATGCAAATTGGCGGCTGCGGCATTTTCAGCGCACGATCGATCAATTGCATTCCATCCTCGGTGCCCAGACGCAGATCGGTCAGAAGAAGATCGACATGTTCCCGTTCGAGAACATTCATTGCGCTCGCGATATCGCCCGCCACGTAAACGTCGTAATCGTCTTCGAGCAGGCGGCGCAATCCGTCTCGGGTATGTTTTTCGTCATCAACGATGAGGATGATGGGCTGGATGGAATCCATGAATAACTTTCGGGCCGGCGAGTGCGCCATTTATTCTCACTTAATCGGCTGATCTCTCAATTAGGAAAGATAATTCTACTCAAGCCGTCTGGCGCCCGATAAAAATCAAATCGAACCATGTTGTTGAAGCTTATCCTCTTTGTCTTAATCCCGTACGTAATTTTGCTGTCGATCTTGCTCGCGCGAAAAGCGCCACAGCGGAAGACGACCAAACCGATCTCGCGCGGCTGGGGGAATCGGCTGCGGATTTTGATCATTGGCGCGACCGGTGGAACGGGACGCGAGCTCGTGCGACAGGCATTGGAACAGGGGCATCAGGTTACGGCGCTGGTGCGAAAGCCGAAGAAGATGAAGCTTGAACACCCAAACCTGCGGGTCGTCAAAGGGAATGTGCACGATTATGATTCGGTCGAATCGGCGATGCGCGGACAAAGCGCGGTCCTTTGCGCGCTCGGGACAAAGCGCTTTTTTCTCAACCGGGTCGCATCGAATGGCACTTCCAATATTCTCCGCGCGATGAAAAGCTGCGGTGTGCCGCGTCTGGTCTGCGAAAGTTCGCTCGGAGTCGGAAACAGCGTGGGCCGGCTCGGTTTGCTTTTCACGTTCCTTGTTATTCCGCTGCTTTTGCCTTTCATTTTTTACGACAAAGTGCGTCAGGAAAAATTGATCGAAGAAAGCGAGACGGATTGGGTCATCGTGCGCCCGGCCGTGCTAACCAATGCGCCTGCGCGCGGCAAATATCGGCACGGTCGGAACGTAGGGAATTATCTTTGGACGAATCGGATCGCGCGCGCGGACGTCTCCGATTTCATGCTCAAACAATTGACCGACGACGATTACATTGGCTCAGCCGTCGGCGTTGTTTGGTAAAAATAATCGCGGATTACTGCGTCGCTGATGTTTCGTGATAAGGCGATCCAGCCTGGTAAAGCGCAAGTTTGCTGCGGAGCGATTCGGCGAGTGAAATGATGCCGTTGGCATCGGCAATTTCGAGCGCGCGTTGAGCGGCTTCCACCGCTTCGGGGAACTGCCTGTTTTCTGCGTAAGCAGCCGCGAGCGTATGTAGAATTATTGGATCGTTGCCGCCACTTAATCGGTCCGCCTGCCCGGCGAGCTGCACAGCTTTAGCGCCATCGCGGATCGATGCGTTTGAAGAAGTGGCCAGTAACCAGGCGAGATTGTTTTGGGCGAGGATAGACTCGGGTTCGCTTTTCAAAGCGGCCTCGTATTCGTGCACGGCTTCTTCTACTCGCCCTGTTTGGCGGAGGGAATTAGCCAGGTTGTTATGGGCATTGGCGTAATCGGGCCGCAATCCGATCGCCGTGCGATACTGAATGATCGCTTCCTCGATATCGCCTTTCTGACGGAGCGCGTTGCCAATGCTGTAAAGGGTCTCGGCGTGATCGAATGGAAGATCGAGGGTCTTTCCGTACTCGGCGATGGCGGCGTCGGCCTCTCGTTTTTGAAGTAATGCGTTGCCGAGATTGATGTGCGCTTGCGCGTGACGCGGCCACTTTTCGACCGCTTGCTGGAGATGAGAGATCGCTCCATCCGCATCCCCCTGTTGGAGCAAGGCTGCTCCAATGTTGGTCTCCGTGTCCGGATCATCGGGAGAAATCCGGAGGGCGGTTTGAAAATGGTCCATGGCCTCAGCGATTCGGCCCTTCTGAACCAGCGCCTTACCGAGATTGTTGTGGTCTTTACTCTGGTCGGGCCAGAGTTCGAGTGCCTTTAGAAAATCACGGACGGCTTCATCGACGTTGCCACGTCCGGACAGAAACGATCCGAGATTACTGTACGCCATCCAGCAATCAGGTTTGCGCGCGATCGTCGTCCGCCATAGCGTTTCAATGTCGCGATAGTCACGACATTGGCGCCTGCTCAATAATCCGAGCGTCAACAGGAGCACTGTGTAAACCGTCGGTCGCAGAAAAATTTTTTCGGGCACCACCGAATCCAGCGCCATCGTGATTCCGGCAGCGACTAACGTTAGTGGGCCAACGCAGGCGAGATATTGGAAGTGATCGGCGACAAAAGAATAAATAAAGGGATAGACATTGATGAAGCCGAGCGCTGGGAAAAGCAGACCAAGAAAAACAACAGTGGCTGCAAGTGGTGCTCGGAAATTTTTTCTCAGTCGCCAAAGAACTCCGAGCAATAGAACAAGCGTCAGCGGAAACAAGTATTGCCACCAGACCGCACCACTGATCTGCCACCGCGGATAAATAAAAGTCAACTTCGCCGGCCAAAGCAGCTTGAAGAGATAAAACCAAAAATCGTGCGCGGCGATCAGGCAGCGCTGTAAAATCGACAGAGTGAAGGCACTCCCCTGCGCGCCGACAAAAGTTCGTTCCACCCAAGCGGTGAAAAGTCCGGCGCCGATGCCGAGGCCAAAGAACGGCAACAACGGCGCGACGTCATCGCGCAGCCGAAGCCGACCTCGCCTCCACCACAAAACAACCAGAATTATGGCGGGTAAGGGCGCAATGACCGTCTTGCACATCAAACCCAGAAGAAAAAGAGCGAGCG
>JBEEHZ010000156.1:0-4035 GCA_041167705.1 Verrucomicrobiota bacterium
CGCACCAACGATGACGGAGGAACGTAACATCCGCGCTCTCATACCTCAAAAACGCCCTTTGTCACGCGGGCATTGGAGACGGAGAGCGGGAACCGCCAAAACTGATTCTCGGCGACCATGGCAGAAGGGACGAAAGGGCAACATAGAAAAACCCGCCTTGAAACATTAGCAGGAATGGTACCGACAGGAACTGCTGATGAGCGATCGCGAACCAGATGAAATAGCTGAAATAGAGAGCGAAGGCCAGTTCCGCGTACGGCAAGGCCGATTTTAGCGCGCGATATTTACACTCCCGCCAAGACTGGGTCCTGTGCTCTATCCCGTACTTCGGCGTTCGCGTGAAATCAGATTTGTGGTTGAAGATCGCTTCCAGAACGGCGCGGGCGTTGTTGAGGGAAAGACCAATGCCGAGCGCGAGCAGGCATGGAAGGAGCAGCATTTGTTTCATCCAAGTGCGCGGATGAAGCTCGCGTTGCGCGCAAACGTAAAAGATCGCGACTGACACTGAGGCAGTGAGAAAAATCGGGACGTCGATCAAAAAGGTGCGGACCCAGCCCGATTGCGGACCTCCGGTGGATGGATGCAAAAGCACGCATAAGCAGGCGAGAAGCAAATACGCAAAATTCGAGACCAGATGACCGGTCGCTTCAGCTTTGATCGCGAAAGGCAGGTCGCTACGCCAAATCCGGGGCAACAATTTCTTGCAGGTCTGAATGGAGCCTTTAGTCCAACGATGTTGTTGGGATTTGAAACCGTTCATATCCACCGGCAATTCGGCGGGAGTAACAACGTCGGGAAGGAAAACAAATTTCCAACCGGCCAGCTGCGCGCGATAGCTAAGATCGAGATCCTCGCAAAGCGTGTCGTGCTGCCAGCCGCCAGCCTCCTCGATACACGAGCAGCGCCAAAGACCGGCCGTGCCGTTGAAATTAAAAAAGCGTCCGCTTCGACTGCGCGCCGTTTGCTCAAGCAAAAGATGGCCGTCCAAAAACATGGCCTGCATCCGCGTCAGCAGCGAGTAGCCTCGATTCAAATGACCCCACCTGGATTGGATCATGCCGATCTTCGGATCGGTGAAAAAATGGATTGTCCGCTGAAGCAAATCTGGCGGGGCGACGAAGTCGGCATCGAGAATGCAAACAAACTCACCGGCGGCCGATTCGAGCCCGACTGCGAGCGCACCGGCCTTGAATCCGGTCCGGTCGACGCGATGAATCAACTGAACATCGAAGCCGCGCTGTCGCAATGCTTCCGCACACGATGCAGTCACTTGGCGCGTATCGTCGGTCGAATCGTCCAGCACCTGGATTTGCAGCAAATTTCTCGGGTAATCGAGCTCACTGACCGAACGCAGAAGGCGCTCGACTACGTAAACTTCGTTAAAAATTGGAAGCTGGACCGTTACTCTTGGCAGCTGCCGGAAATGGCCGGCCGGGACCGATGCGCGTTTGCGGTTCTTCAGGAAGAGATAAATGATGAAATACCGGTGAATGCCGTAGGCAGAAAGGCCGATGAGCACGGCGAGGTAACACGCCGTCCAAATCACAGAGCCGAGGCTTCCTTGCATAAGGTTGTCTGCCAGTTATTAAGACAGCAGGTGCGCATGATGGCGGTTCCGTCGCCAGCGTCAAATCAAAAATGGCGCGATTGCCTCGGCAAAACGGGGCAAAAGCGCACCAAAATTCGCTCGATGTCGATCTTTATCGCGCTGGTGTTGGCATCGGCCGCAATCGGCGCGAACCAGGAAGAACCGAATGAGGACAAGGAGCACGAACGCGAAGAGCTTGGCGTTAATCCCTACACCGCGCCGTCCATCGAAAAGATCTTCGCGCAGCTCGACCAGCTGCGACCGCTGCCGTTCGATCAATTGAAGCGCGAGCTGCCGCAATCAATCGCCGTCGGTCGCGAGCACAAAGGAATGATTTTTGGCGAACTGATCGCCGACGGTTTTTTGATCGTTGAAGCCGAGAGAAAGAATCTGGTAGAAAATTTCGGGCGCGTGTTAATGGAACAAGCCCGCGCACTCGGCGTGGGCGATCGGGTGATGCGGCACAGTGCGAGCCTGACTGAGCTCGGCCGGCGCGGGGAGTGGCAGCAAGTCCGTGCGGAACTGATCGCGACCCAGACCGATGTCGAACAAGCGATGATCGAACTGCGCGATGAGAAGATGGCGCATCTAATCAGTCTCGGCGGTTGGTTGCGCGGATTGGAAATTTCCGCAGGAGCTGCGGAAGCGGAATTTTCGCCGCAACGTACGAAGCTTTTGGCGCAACCGGAGTTGGCGGATTATTTCGCTGCGGAGTTGAAAACGTTGCCGCCAACGCTCGCGCACACGCCGCTCTTTGAAAGAATTCGGGCTGGCGTAAAGAAATTGCAGCCGATCTTGAGCAAATCGCCTGAGGCGCTGACCCGCGCAGATGCAGGCGTCATTCGCGCGGAGGCGGGCGAATTGAACGACGCGATTCGCCGGGGCGAATAGTCAGCTTTGGATTGGTTCGGCGGCAAGCGCTCTGCTTCTGATATGCTACCTTTGTCACCCAGCGGTATGCCATTGCGATACCTCCTGAAGAAATCCCGGCACGATCGATTCGAGCGCTTCAATATCGTTGTCTCGATTCTCTTGGCCGGCTGGGTGCCGTCCATCCTGACCGTTTGGTTTTCCTACGCCTTTCTGACCAAGATGCTGGAATCGCGCATTTTGCGAGACCGGCAGACATCCGTGCAGCTGATCAGCCGCCTCGTCGGTGATGACCTTAGTCGGACACAGGGCATCATCGACTATTATCAAACACTTCCGGACATCTCGCGGATTCTGAATTCATCGAATCCGCAGTCGGCCGCCCAACAATGGCTCGGCGCCACTTTCTATTCGCACCCGCGAATCGACGGGATGTTTCTCACCGGTCGCGATGGGCGATTGATCGCTTCCATTCCTTACACCCCGGCGATGATCGGCAAAGATGTCGATTCCAACCTGTGGCGTCCGCCCGCGGAAAAAAGTTCCGGGGCGTTCGTGTCGCCGGTTCATCCACGTTTTTCGGACAAGAGGATGGTAACCGACATCGTGGGCGCAGTACGGGCGTCGGATAAAAATATCCTCGGCTATCTTGGAGTCTCGGTGCTGGTCGAGCGGATTGGTCGTCGCCTTTCCACTATCCAATTCGCCGACCAGTCGACCTGCCAGGTCATGGATCAAACCGGGCAACCGCTCTTCACGAGCGATTTTCGGCCAAATCCCGGCAGTTCCACTGCGCGCGAATCGATCCTGCCGAAGGAAATTAATGAAAAGAAACAGGGCAATCTCGAGCACGGCGGGAATCTCTATTCATTTTGTCCGGTCGAATCCGCCGGCTGGATCGTGGTGGTCAAACAACCGAAAAATGTCGCTTACAAACCGGTGCACGAGCTCGTCGGTCGCATGGCCGTGCTCGCCGGATGGCTGATGGCACTTACCACCATCTTTGCCTGGCTTGGTGGAATTTTTTATCGTCGCCAAACCGAAGCCGCCCGGCGCATCGAGCGGGAAGTGATTTTCAACGAGAAAATCCTGGCCAACATGCCGGTCGGCATCGCCTTTGTCGATCCAAGCTCGAGAAGATTTTCACAGGCCAACGAAGCTTTCAGTCAAATGGCCCAACGCTTCGGTGGTTTGCCCCCCCGTCGCGAGATCACCGAGGCGACCTATGACGATGTAAAGATCGCACCGGCCGATGCGATCGAGCGTGTTCTGTCGTTCGGCACGCCGTTTCAATTGATCGAGCAACCATTTCAAGACGAAGGCGGCATGACTCACTTCATCAACGTTACGCTATTGCGTCTGCAAGCGGCTGATCAAACCATCCAAGGCGTGCTCTATTTCGTCGAAGACAAGACTCGTGACGTAACTCTGCGGCACGAGCTGATTAACGCCAATGCCGCCAAAGATCAGTTCCTCGCGCTTCTTTCCCACGAATTGCGCAATCCTCTCTCGCCCGTAATCGCAATGGTGGGCGAATTGGAAGCCAGTGCCCCACGCTCGGCCAAACTGCGGCAAGC
>JBEEHZ010000157.1:0-4988 GCA_041167705.1 Verrucomicrobiota bacterium
CCTCCGCGACCGGTTGTTGGCCTTCCGGCAGCGGCCTTTCTTGAACGTCGAAGGTGACATCGATGTCGCTCCCACTCAGCGGTATCCACCAAGCCGCGGCGGCCGATTGCACACCGGGAAGAACAGAAACGCGCTCAAGCAATTTCTTGTAAAAGTCCGCCGTGTCCTGCGCTTTCGGATAACTCGCATTCGGCAACTCGAGACGCGCCGTGATCACTTTTGTGTGATCGAATCCGGCTGGAACTTTTTGCAAACGGAGAAAACTTTCCACGAGCAGTCCCGCGCTCGCGAGAAGAACAAGCGCGAGCACAATTTCGACTACCACCAGCGCGGCGCGCGTCCGGCCGCCGGCTCCGCTTTCGCTGGATCCACGCGACGCTTCATTGAGCGATGTCGCCAGATTCGGGTGCGACACCCGCCACGCCGGCAGTAAACCGGCAAAAATTCCAACGCCGAAACTGATTGCGGCCGTGAACATAAGCACGCGCGGATCTGGTGAGATTTCGTCCATTCGCGGAATGCCGGGCAGAAACGCTTTCATCGAATCGACGCCCCAGATTGCGAGCATCAATCCCGCAAGGCCGCCAAAAATTCCGAGGAGCGCGCTTTCAACAAGAAGTTGTTTAATGATTTGCCAACGTCCGGCGCCAAGCGCCGCGCGAATGCTGATCTCCCGATTGCGGGAAAGCGAACGCGCCAGCAATAAGTTCGCGACGTTGACGCAGGCGACGAGCAGAACGCAGCCCGCCATCGCGCACAACATGAACAACGCCGAACGCGTATTACCAACCATCGCGGTAAGTTCCGGAATCACTTTCGCCCCGGCGTTTATTTTTTGCGGATACTGTTGATGCCAATTGGCAGTGATCGTGTCGATGTTCGCCTGCGCTTGTTTGAGAGAAACGCCAGGCTTCAATCGCGCGACGCACTGTAAGAAATCATTATCGCGTTGCTCGGTCATCGGCCGAGAGCCGTCGTCGCTCGTGCGCAAGATCGACATCGAAATCCAAACCTCCGGTGGATTCGAAAACCGGAGAGGATAAGTGAAGCGTGGCGGCATTACGCCAATCACCTGCCACTGTTTCGCATCGAGGCTGATGTTTTTGCCGATAATCTCGCGGTCGCCGCCAAATTGGCGCTGCCACAACTCGTAACTCAAAATAACGACGTAGTTTCCCGGTTCGTCTTCCTTTGGGAGAAAGGTGCGGCCCAGAATTGGTTGAACTCCGAGGAGCGGGAACAAATCGGCCGAAACCGATTCGCCTTGAACGTGCGTCGCCTGATTGCCATCGGTTAAGGTGCCAACACTTTGATTGGTGCAGACCGCGACGTGTTCGAAAACTTTGGTTTGATCACGCCAATCGACGTAATCGAGATAGGAGATGGATTCGATCTCCGTTCCGGGATCTGCCTTTTCGCGCGTGTCGAATTCACCGAGCGCGACCAGATTCTCCGGCTCATGGAACGGCAGCGGTCGCAACATGACTGCGTTGACGACGCTGAACACCGCGCTATTTGCGCCGATTCCGAGCGCAAACGTCAGGACAACGATTCCACTGAAGAGCGGCTGCTTGAGCAAGCCGCGCAAGGAATGGCGAAGATTTTGCATGGCTAATTTATTCGGCGCGTAAGGCGATGATTGGATCGACGCGTGAGGCGCGGCGCGCCGGAATCAGACAAGCGAGCAGCGCAGCGAGTGCCAGCACGATCGCGGTCGCGCCTAACAACAATGGATTATGCGGAGAAATCTGATAAAGCTGCGCCGCGATCAAACGGCCGGCGGCGAAGGTTCCGGCCAGACCAATGACCAGTCCGAGCAAGACTGGATTCATTCCCTGTCGGACGACCAGGCGCAGCACATCGTTCGTCTGAGCACCAAGCGCCATCCGGACACCAATTTCTCCGGTGCGTTGCTCGACGGTGTAAGCGACGGCGCCGTAAATTCCCACGATCGCGAGCAGAACGGCGATGCCGGCAAAAACGCCGAGCAAGGCCATGGTCAATCGCTCCTGGCCGAGCGATTGGGTCACGATTGCATCGAGCGTGTTCGGTTGGAGAATCGGCAATCCATTGTCGATCTTGTTCAAGGCCGAGCGAACCATCCCGAGTGTTGCCTCCGGTTTGGTCGCGCTGCGCACGACGACATTGAGATACGGAAAACTGCGCTGGGTCCATGGCCGGTAAAACTCGACGTCGTTCGCCTTGGCAAGCTGCTGCGAACGCACGTCGCCGACTATGCCAATCACTTCGGCCGGAAGTCCGTTACCGTTTTCCGTGCCGAAAAGAATCTGGTGGCCAATCGGATTTTCGTTCGGAAAAAGTTTTTTTGCGGTCGAGTTGCTCAACACCACGACGAGCGGCGAATCGACCTTATCTTGTTCGGCGAAATCGCGACCGGCGAGGAGCGGAATCCCGAGGGTGCGAAAATACCCCGGTGACACGCTTCGGGTTAGCCCCAGTTGCCGCTGGTTGACCGGGACCGGGTTCCCCTCCGCGCGCGCGTAAGGCGAGCGCGAAGAATTTCCTGAGAGCGGAACCGCGTCTGCGAGCGAAACGGCTTCGACTCCCGGAGCGCTTTGCAATTCAGTTTGCAGGCGCTCGGAGAAACGGGCCCGCGAAGCCGGATCAGGATATCCCGCTGGAGGCAATCCGATACCACCGGTCCAAACACGTTCGGACCGAAATCCCGCTTCCTGCCGACTGAGCCGGACAAAACTGGAGACGAGCATGGCCGCGCCAGCCAGCAGCACGACCGACAGGCCCACTTGCGCGGCGACCAAACCGCGACGGAAACGATGTTGGCCACGACTGCCACTCGTTCCGCGTCCACCTTCCTTGAGTCCATCAACCAGGTCGGAGCGCGAGCTTTGCCAGGCCGGATACAGACCCATGACCAGGCCGGTGATGAGAGATAGTCCCAAGGTAAAAATGAGCACCGGCCATTGCAGTTTTACTTCGCTTTCGAGCGGAATGTTTTGACCGGCTAATTTTGGAACGGCCGACACCGTCCAGAGCGCGAGGCACAATCCAATTACCCCAGCGATGACGCTAACAAGCGTGCTTTCCAACACGAACAAGCGCACGATTCCGCGTCGTTCCGCCCCTAGCGCCATGCGCAAAGCGATCTCGCGCTTGCGTCCGGTAAAGCGCACGAGCAACAGATTTGCGACATTGCTGCATGCGATCAGCAATACCGCGCTCACCGCCGCCAGTAGGGTTATGAAAGCCGGCCGCAAATCTCCAGTGACATCTTCCGCCGCCGACACCAGATAGGGCGACCAGGTGTTGTCGGCCGTGTCCGGGCGTTGCTCCTTGTAGCTTTGGAATAATGCCGGCATCGCCGCCTGCGCCTGTGCGATCGAAACCCCGGGTTTCAAACGCGCCGTCACGCGCATGAAACTGACTCCGCGCATCAGTCGCTCCTTCGTCAGACCGGGCGGCTCGAATGGTTTGTTCGCAAAAATCTCCGAGTCGCGCCCGAACCAAGAGATCGGCAGGTTCGGCAGCACGCCGATGACAGTCGTCGGCACTCCGTTCAGGGTGATGCTGCGACCGAGAATCGACGGATCGGAATTGAAATGCTTGCGCCAGAAACTTTCCGTCACCATCGCAACGTCGCCTTTGCTCTCTTCGTCAGGCAGGAAATTGCGGCCGAGTATCGGATGAATCCCAAGCATTTCGAATAAGTTGGCGGTCACGTTGCCGCCAAGCAGCTGCACCGGTTCGCCCGATCCCGTCAGGATGAAGCCATTCCCCCAATCAGCCGCGATGCTCGAGAAAACGGTTTGTCCGTCGCGGTAATGCCAGAACTTCGGCACTGAAGAGGGCATCTGTTTCAAGTCGCGCTCTTTCGATTCGCCATAAACGCGCACGAGTCGCTCCGGCGCAGAAAAAGGAAGGCCGCGCAGGAAGAGGTCCTGAATCAATGTAAAAATGGCGGTGTTGGCGCCGATGCCGAGCGCGAGGGTGAACACTGCCACCAAAGTGAATCCGGGTGATTTGCGGAGTTGGCGAAATGCGAAGCGAAGGTCGTTCATAGGTTTACTCCGTGCGTAAAGCGATAATGGGATCGACGCGTGAAGCGCGGCGCGCCGGAATCCACGAAGCAAGGAGAGTCGCTCCAAAAAGCAGCAGTCCGACTCCGAGATAAATTCTCGGATCGATCCCTTTCACTTCGAAGAGCACGCTTTGCAATGCGCGCGAGAGAGCGAACGCAGTGACCAGGCCAATCGCCGACCCGATTAAAAGCAAATGCATCCCGTGTGAGAGAACAAGCACGCGGATCTGGGCCGGCCGTGCTCCCAAGGCGAGACGGATCCCGATTTCGCGAACGCGTCTGAGCGTTGTGTAAGCGAGCAGACCGTAAAGGCCGATGGTCGCGAGCAGAAGCGCGAGGCCAGAGAAGATCGAGAAAAGAAAACTGAGGAGACGCTGGCTGCCCCATGTTTCCCGAACACGATCGGTCATGGGACGCGCGTCGAATACCGGCTGGGAAGGATCGATCGAGGTGACAGTATCGCGAATCGATTTCGCGAGTGACGCAGCGCTCATGTTTGAGCGAACGAACAGTCCGAGACTGGTCCGCTGCACCTGCGCCATCGAACAATAAATCACCGGCAGCGGCGCCATCTCGTCGATGGCGTGAAAGCGCATTCGTCCCACCACGCCGACAATTTCCGACATGACGTAGCCTTCATCGTCGTTGCCCGGGTCAACCGAGAGACGTTTGCCGATTGCGTCTTCACCGGGGAACAATTGCTCGGCCATTGTCTGATCGATAAGGATGACGCGCGGCGAATCCTTTGTGTCGCGCTCGTTGAAGATGCGCCCGCGCAAAAGTGGCGCCTTAAACGTCGTAAAATAATCGCCGGTGATTACTTCGAGATCTGCCGATGGCATTTTGCTCGGTGAAGCTGGTGGATGGCCCTCCCGGTAAAATCCGGTCTGCCAGCCGCCCATTAGCGGCGAGTTGGAGCCGATGCCGGCGC
>JBEEHZ010000158.1:0-12155 GCA_041167705.1 Verrucomicrobiota bacterium
ATTTCCGTCGCAATTCTCTCCCGCGCTTTCGCCGCCTCTTTTATTTCGGTAGAAATGTCGCGGATTTGTTCCTGTGTGAGTTCGCGCCGCGCCGTGATTCCGGCCAACTCGTCCTCGAGCTTGTCGATCCGCACTTCATACTTAGAAAGTGACGCGCGCGCCGTTTCACGATTGGTCTGACTCGCTTCGCGTTTGGCGCGCAGTTTGTCGAGCAAATCGGTTACGTTCGCCAGCTCGCCTTGTTTCGATTGGAGAAAGTGCTGCGTTTTTTCAATGAGCGCGTCGCTTTCGCGAATCTGGGCCGCGTGCTGTTTACGTTTGCTTTCCGCCGTGGCGATGTCGCCTTGTGCGCGCTCGATCAGATCGGACAACTCGTCTTTGCGTTGCCGATTGGATTCAATCCGGCTTCGATGCGCTGCAACCTCGCTTTGTAATCGCTGTGCTTCGCCGCGGATGTCCGCGACCTCGATGTCGATCTTGTCCAGCGCGCGACGCTCTCCGCTGAGTTCGCTTTCGTCGCGATCGATCCTGCTCCGCGATGTCTGCTCCGAAGTCGCAATCTTTTCGATATCAGCCCGGCAATGAGCGAGATCGGCGTCCAACGCGGCCAGTTGTTTTCTCGAGTGATGCGTTTCGAGCACGCGGAGATCGGCGTGCAACGCCTGATAACGTCGCGCTTTACCGGCCTGGCGCTGCAACGAGCCGATCTGGCGTTTCACTTCTTTGATCACGTCGCCGATGCGGAGCAGATTCGCTTCAGTTGCTTCCAGTTTGCGCAGCGCCTCGCGCTTTTGCGTTTTGTATTTGGTAATACCGGCCGCTTCTTCGAAAATCGCGCGACGATCTTCCGGACGCGAGCTCAGGATCATGTCGATCTTGCCTTGCTCCATCATCGAGTAAGCGGAGCGACCGACGCCGGTGTCGGCGAAAAGACTTTGGATATCACGCAGCCGGCACGGAGTTTTGTTAAGCAGATATTCGGAATTGCCGTCGCGATAAACACGGCGGGTCACCCGGACGTCGTGCCAGTCGACATTCAACTCCGACGCGCAATCGGTGAAGGTGAGAGAGACTTCGGCGAAGCTGAGCGGCTTGCGATTGTCGGTGCCGTTGAAAATTACATCGGCCATTTCGTCGCCGCGAAGCGATTTGGCGGATTGTTCGCCGAGCACCCAGCGGATTGCGTCGAGCAAATTGGACTTGCCGCAGCCGTTCGGGCCGACGATTGCGGTCACGCCTTCGTGGAAATTGAAAAGCGTTTTATCGGCGAAGGATTTGAAGCCGAAAAGCTCGAGCGATTGTAAATGCATGCGGCCGCCCAAAAAATCAGTCTAGAGGCCAATATAGTAGCCTTTGTGCCATGACAAGCAAAATCACACCATTGGTGGGCTCGGGGGAGGGGCCAACCGCAACATTTTGTGCTCGGATGACCTTTCGATCCCTTCTTGCTTCCAATGCGGGAATCACGCACCATCCCGCGCATGTCCGCCGAGGAGACGATGTCGATCCAACGCGCGGAGAATGTCGATCATCAGCTGATCCGCGCGATCGGGGTTCCAGGCCTGACCGCAAACATCGTCAACTCCACAATCGGCGCGGGAATTTTTGTCTTGCCGGCGTTGGTCGCGAAAGGTCTGGGACCAGCCGCTCCGCTCGCGTTCGTTTGTTGCGCGCTCGCGATGGTTTTGTTCGTCACTTGTTTCGCGATCGCAGGCAGTCGCGTTTCGCTGACTGGCGGATTGTACGCGTACGTCGAGGTTGCGTTTGGGCGCTACGTCGGATTTCTCGCCGGGGTGCTTTACGGCATCACGGCAATATCGGCTGTCGCGGGTGTCGGGAATGTGCTCGTAGATTCATTAGGCGGTCTGCTGCCTGTGTTGGGCAATCCGATCGTTCGGATCGGACTTATGCTGCTGGTTTACCTCTCGCTTGTTATTATTAACATTCGCGGTGTGCGGGGTGGCGCCGGGGCGGTTGGCGTCGTGACAGTGACAAAGCTTCTTCCGATCCTGCTCTTTATCGTCGTTGGAGTATTTTTTGTTAATCGAGCGAACCTCAGTTGGTCGATGTGGCCTAATAGCCGGGAGTTGGGCAACAGCGTTCTGTTGCTTCTTTTCGCATTCGTCGGAATCGAAGTCGCGTTGATTCCGAGCGGTGAAGTGAAAAATCCGGCGCGCACCGTGCCGCGTTCCGCTTTCCTTGCGCTCGTTGTGACGACGATTATCTACCTGATGATCCAACTTGTGTCGCAGGGGACCCTTGGGCTCGATCTGGCGAATCACGCAAAAACGCCGTTGGCCGACGCATGCGCCACATTTCTGGGCAACGCCGGCCGGACCATTCTGATTATCGGCGCCGCCATTTCGGCATTTGGTTTTGTGGCGAGCGACATCCTCAGCTCGCCGCGAATGTTGTTCGCGATAGGTCGCGATGGTGTTCTGCCACGTTGGTTTGCGCGCGTGCACCCACGTTATCGATCGCCTCATCTCGCTATCATTATTTACGCTGCGGTGGCGTTGGTTTTGTCGGTTTGCTCGAGTTTCGAGCAACTTGCCGTGCTTTCAAATGTGGCGGTGTTGCTGATGTATCTGCTTTGCTGCGCCGGGGTGTGGCCTTTGCTTCGCCAAAGAACGCATTCTGATCAACGCGTTTTGGTTTTTCCAGGAATGAAATTTGTGCCGGCGCTAGCAATCGGCGCGATCCTTTGGCTATTCTGGTTGACGCAACCGTGGGATAAATTTGTTAAAATCGGCGCGATTCTTGTCGCTTTCTCAATCCTTTATTTTTTTCGCGTACGCTTTCGGCGGAAGTCGTAGGCAAAAATCGAAAAACTGATTAGGTTTTGGGCATGCGCGACAATTATCTCGAAGACTTTTATTCCTTTCTCCGGTTTCCCAGCGTTTCAACCGACGAGAAGTTTGCCGGTAAAGTTAAAGATTGCGCACAATGGTTGTCTAAGAAGCTGGAAGCAGTCGGATTGGAATCGAAAGTGGTTCCGACGAAAGGCCATCCGGTTGTGTGGGGGCGCAACGAACATCGCAAAGGCCGGCCAACGGTCTTGATTTACGGACATTACGATGTTCAGCCGCCAGATCCGCTCGACTTGTGGGACTCGCCGCCTTTCGAGCCCGTCTTGAAAAACGGTTACGTCTTTGCGCGCGGCGCAACTGACAACAAAGGCCAAATCCTTTCGCACATCATTGGAATTCAGGAAACGCTGCAAAAAGGCGGCGATCTGCCGGTGAATGTCGATCTTGTCATCGAGGGCGAAGAAGAAGTTGGCAGTCAAAACCTGGGGAAATTTCTGACCGACAATCGCGACGCGTTGAAATGCGACGTGGTTTTGGTTTCAGACACCGGAATGATCGCCCCGCACACGCCAACCTTGAGTTACGGACTTCGCGGAGTTGCCGCGCTTGAAATCAAAGTCACCGGCCCGAAAATCGATTTGCACTCCGGGATTTTCGGTGGCGCCGTCGCGAATCCGGCGGCGGCACTCGCGCGATTGCTTGCCACATTGCACGATCAAAACGGCCACATCGCAGTTGAGGGGTTTTACGACGACGTCGTGCCGTTACAAGATTGGGAACGTGACAGTTGGAAAAAATTGCCGCTCGATCCGGAGTCCGAAATGCTGAAGGAGACAGGGGCGCCCGCACTCTTTGGCGAGGCCGGTTTCAGCACGCTAGAACGGATTTGGGCGCGGCCGACCGCTGAAATCAACGGGATCGGCGGCGGTTATCAGGGCCCGGGAACCAAAACAGTCCTGCCGAGCCACACGATGGCGAAGTTGACGTTCCGTTTGGTCCCGAACCAAAGCGCCGACGCGATTATCGATCTTGTGAAGAAGCATCTCCAAAAAAATTTGCCTCCCGGCGTGACGCTGGAAATGACGAGCGGTCACCACGGCCCATGGTATTTGACCGATCCGCACAGCAAATTCGGTAAAGCCGCGCAGCGCGCATTGAAGAAAGCTTTCAACAAGGACGCGGCCCTGATACGCGAAGGCGGCAGCATTCCGATCGTCTCAGATTTCCGCAAGATCCTCGGTGTCGAGACGCTATTGATCGGTCTGGCGTTGCAAGATTGCCGGGCGCATTCCCCGAATGAAAATTTTCCGCTGGAAAACCTCGAGGCTGGCATCCGAATGAATCAAGCTGTGTTACAGGAACTGGCTGGCTGAACCGCTCACCGGCGTGAAAAGAAAACTGCGTCTCGCGTTCGTGATGGCGATGACGATTGCGATCAGCACTGTGGTAGTGCGCGGGACGGAGGAGCAGGAGGAGACGTTCGGCGACAAATTAAAAAAACTTTTCGTCCGACCAACGCCGACTCCGAAACCTCGGAAGAAAAAGAAAGCTTCGCCGGCGCCGTCGGTTACGCCATCACCGTCGGCAAACGAAACTCCGACTTCTTCGCTGAGCGGAACTCCACTTCCGTCGATCACGCCATCGCCATCAGTGAGCGCAACAGCGACCGCGCAACCGAACGAAACGCCGCCACCTGCTCCATCCGCAGCTGAAGAAAGGACGTCGACTCGAGCTGGGGAAGGTCGAACACAATATTTCGAGGCGGTGCGTCCAATTAACCCAGGGCCTCGCTCGCGACGGAGCCCAAGTCCAAAAATAATCCTGGCACCGAAGACGACGCCGATTCTGACAACGTCAGCGACTCCGACGCCGATTGAAACTCCGGTCAAGACACCGACTCCTACAGAAACGCCGGTTTCGAGGCCAACGCCGAGTCTGCCGCCGATGATCAAATCTTCGCCATCAGCGACCGCTAGGAAATCAGGAACCCAAAACGCGACGATTTCCGCCACGGAGATTTTGGATTCGAAGAGTTACTCGCCGGAAGTTAAGAAAGTAATCGATCTTGGCCTTAACCTGACGTCGCAAAACCTCCGCTACAAATACGCATCGGCCGATCCGTCGAACGGCGGGATGGATTGCTCGGGTTTCATTTATTACGTGCTCTCCAAGTGCGGAATCAAAGACGTGCCGCGCGATGCGCGCGAGCAATACATCTGGGTGCGCAAAGCTGAAAATTTTCAGGCCGTGCTTGCGCAGCGCGACGACAGCTTTGAGTTGGATGCCCTCAAGCCGGGCGATTTGCTTTTTTGGGCGAGCAGTTTCGGAGTGAGCCGCGACCCCGACATCACACAAACGATGATTTATCTCGGACGCGAAAAGGGCACGAACCAGCGAATCATGGTCGGCGCGAGCGAACGGCTCGCCTACAAACGCCAATCGCGATCAGGTGTGAACGTCTTCGATTTCAAATTGGAACGTGCGAGGTCGAAGTCGAATAACGAACCCGGTCCGGTGTTTGTTGGTTACGGGCGGATTCCCGGTCTAGGCGGCAACTAATTTAGCGGGAATCGTCCGAGTCGGGTTGTTCTTCCTCCGCGTGAATCGCCGGCGAGCTCGCCGGTGTGGATATCGATGTTGCCGGCAGCGGCTGCGCTCTATTGTTCGCCAAATGTTTCGCCCACGCCAGCGCGACAAGTGCCACTACGATCACAATGACGAGACGCTGTTCGCGTCTAGTCAGATCAAAGATATTTTTCATCTAGTCGCGTATTTGATCGGATCGGTAACGCCGGCTTCGCGAAAACCTTTCAAACGCAACTGGCATGAATCGCATTTTCCACATGCCCGTCCGTCCGTAATGGGATCGTAACAGCTGTGCGTTAACGAAAGATCAACATCCAGCTCAACGGCTTTGCGGACGATGTCCGCTTTGGAGAGATTGATCAGCGGCGCATGAATTTGAATCCTAGCGCCTTCAGCGCCCGCTTTGGTGGCGACGTTGGCCAGCGTTTCAAAAAGCGCGATGAACTCCGGCCGGCAATCGGGATATCCGCTGTAATCGATCGCGTTCGCGCCGATGAAAATGTGTCCGGCCGGAATCGTTTCCGCCCAGGCCAGCGCATGCGCGAGAAAAATCGTGTTTCGCGCCGGAACGTAAGTGGGCGGAATTCCGCTTCCGATTTCTTCTTCCGACCGCGATTTCGGAACATCGACATCGTCAGTCAACGCCGATCCGGCGAAGATCTGATTGTCGATCTTCACAGTGCGATGCTCTTTCGCGCCTAACGACTTCGCGATCCTCCGCGCCGTTTCCAATTCGCGCTGGTGCCGTTGGCCGTAATCGAAAGAGAGCGCGTAGGTTTCGTAGCCTTGGGAGCGCGCAATTGCGAGGGTCGTGGCCGAATCAAGACCGCCGCTGAGGAGAACGACCGCGTGTTTCATCGGCCATCGCGGCCAATTTTTCTGTCGGGATATTCGGCGCGAACCGTCAGCGCGATCCCACCGCGCGCGGAAAATTGCGCGGTCACGATTGCGTCCCGGGGCGAGCACGCTTTCACGAAATCATCCAGAATGCGGTTGGTGACTGCTTCGTTGAACGCGCGCTCGTTTCGATACGAAGCGAGATAGAATTTGAGCGACTTGCTTTCGACGCAAAGCCGATCCGGCACGTAGTCGATGTCGATCCGAGCGAAGTCGGGCTGGCCGGTGACAGGACAAAGACAGGTGAAATCGTCCGTCTCGAAATGAATGTGGTAGTGTCGTCGCGTCGGATTCGGAAAAGTTTCCAGCCGCGCCTCAGCAGGTGAAGCGGGCAATTTCGTTTCGCTTCGACCGAGCAGCGTCAGAGAAGTTGTCTTTGATTTTGCGCGCTTCATCGCTTGAACGTTCAACGCTCACCAGCCAACCTTCAACCTTCAAATCCAATGACCGCGTCGGGCAACGAACATCCGGGTAATGAGAATCGCGTCGGCGTGATCGACATGATCGCGCACGACCCAAAGACAGATGAGGCCGTGCTGGTGATGAACGAGTTGGAACCGTGGGACGGCTCCGATGAACGTTTGCTCGAATTACAAGAGCGTTTCAATGCTTACGTTTCATTTTTGCTCGATGGCGAATTTGCGGAGTTGGACCCGAAACTCGCGCAAAAGCGGGCGCGTATCGAAGTGCGTTGCGCGCATTTGCCCGATGCGACGGCGCTCGATCTGTTAGGCCAGATTCATGACCAACTCGCGCATCAGGAAATCAAAATGGAAGTGGTGGTGAAAGATCGGCAATCGGTAGGGCGAGACTCTGTCGAGCCGACGAGTTGATACTTCGGCTCCGCAGAGCGTCGCCCTACCGAATTAGTATTGAATTAGTATTTCAGAAACGAAGTGACCGGCGTCGGCGTAAGTTTTTCCCGACCGCGCAGGAATTCCAGCTCGATCAGGAAAATCGCTTCCACCAATTCACCGCCTACTTTTTTGATCAACGTCGCCGCGGAGGCTGAGGTTCCTCCAGTCGCAAGCAGGTCGTCGATCAGAACGATCTGTTCGCCGCGGGTGATGGCGTCGACGTGCAATTCCATCTCCGCTTCGCCGTACTCGAGGGAATATTTCGCGCTCTCGGTTTTGTAGGGCAGCCGGCCTTTTTTTCTCAGCGGCACAAACCCGATGCCAAGCCCGTAGGCCACAGCTGACCCAAAAAGGAATCCGCGTGCATCGATTCCAACGATCTTGTCGATCCTTTTTCCGGGAAAGCGTTCTAGAAAAAGATCGATCGACGCGCGAAAAAGTGCGCCGTCCTTCAAAATCGGCGTGATGTCTTTAAAGACGATTCCTTTTTTTGGAAAATCGGGAACGTCGCGAACACCGGCGTGGAGTTTTTGGATTACGTCGAAATTCACCAAGGCGATGCTAGCGGGCGGGCGCGTCTCAGGTCAACGGCGACGCGGGCGGCCTCGAAAATATTCTGGTGAGACAACGATGGATCGCAAACTTCGGTCCGGAGATACCGTATTCATCACTGTGAGGAGCCTTTCGGTTATCTCGCACGCGGATAAGTCTACCGGTGCGGCCGGAGGTTAACGCGCGAAGTTCATGCCTCACGCGTTGAATGGTGAGTACCCGGCCGTACCGGTTATTCGAGGTTAGAATATTGAAAAGGGTTCGCCCGGACGCCTAAGCGCGGCATTGCCAAAGGCGAGGGGGTATCTAGAATAGAACGCTCGCGGTGGATCGATATCTTCTCATTGTCTCAACGGTCTGTTTTCTCGTGGCGATCGCGCACACGGTTCTCGAAATGCGCGGTGGGATTTTTCGGCCGATGCAGTTCAATTTCTTTGCCGTCGGACTCGGCTTTATTTTCCAAACCGCGTTCTTGTCGATCCGCGGTCACGAGCTCGGCCGTTGCCCGATCACGAACCTCTTTGAGGTGATCGTTTTCGTCGCGTGGTCGATCGCGCTCTTTTATATGGTCGTCGGCCCCGCGTATCGACTTTCGCTAATGGGCGCGTTCACTGCGCCGCTGGTAGTTTTACTTCAACTTTTTGCGCTGCTTGCGCCGATCGACAAACCGCACCGCGGACGGTTACCCGCGAACTCGTGGTTGGAATTTCACGCGTCCATCTCGCTTGTGGCCTATGGCGCGTTTGCCCTCGCTTGCATTGCGGGCGTGATGTACCTGGTTCAGGAGCGGCAGCTCAAGACGCACCAATTGCATTCGATCTTTTATCATCTCCCGCCGTTGACGGATCTTTTCGCCGCAATCACGCGATTGCTCTGGTGGGGATTCGTACTTTACACGCTCGGTTTGGTCAGTGGTTTTTTTGTAGGCGAACCGCTCCCGTGGATCCAAATCATGTGCGCGATCGGAGTCTGGCTTCTTTATGGATTGATCTTACAGGGTCGATATTTGCACTGGTTTGCGCCGAAACGGGTGGCTGCGCTTTGCATCATTGGTTTTAGCGCCGCATTGACACTTCTTTGGGGCATCACTTTCACCGCTCAAACACACACGCCATGAATCTGTTCTGCGTCGGTCTCAGTCATCACAACGCGGACGTCGAGGCGCGCGAATATTTTGCCGGCGGCGTCGAGTCCGACCGCGTGCTGCGGAACTGCGGTTGCAATGAGGCGTTGGTGCTCAGCACCTGCAATCGCGTCGAAGTTTATGGCGCGGCGCAGAGTTTCGTTCCCACCGAACAGATCGCGCGTTGTCTCGCCCGGACCGACACGATCGAAGTCAATGGACATCTTGCAGCGTTCTACCGATACGAAGCGGGCGATTGCGTGAGACATCTGTTTCGCGTGGCCTCCGGACTCGATTCCATGGTGGTGGGGGAGACCGAAATTCTTGGGCAGGCGAAAAAGGCATATGAAGCGGCGCGAATGGCGGGTGGGACCGGCCGATATTTGCACCGGTTGTTTCAGCGCGCTTTTCGCGTGGCGAAGCAAGTCCGCACGCATACCGAGATCACCCGCGGCGCAGTCTCGGTCGGCTCGGTCGCGGTCGATCTTGCGCAGAAAATTTTTGGTGATCTCCGGAATTGCAAAGTGCTTGTGCTCGGCGCGGGTGAAACGAGCGAACGCACGGTTCGAGCGCTGGTTTCGCGCGGTGTCGCGGATTTGCGGGTTAGCAATCGCTCACCTGAACGCGCGGAAGCGGTTGCTCTCGCCGTGAATGGCCGCGCTGTCGGCTTTGAACAATGGCTCGAGCAGTGCGGTGAAATTGATATTTTGATAACGTCGACATCTTCCGACGCTCCGTTGCTTTCGCAGGAAAAACTTGCTCCGATGTTGCGCGAGCGGATCGATCGGCCACTCTTCATTATCGATATCGCCGTGCCGCGTGATGTCGCTTCGGATGTGAACGCGCTCGACGGCGTTTATCTTTACGACATCGATTCGTTGCAATCGATCGCCGACCAGTCGCTGGCGACGCGCCGCGAACAAATCGCCGCAGCCGAGCAAATTATTTCCGAACATGTTGCTGAGTTTGATCAAACGATTGCGCGCGGACTGAATCGCGCCGAAAACACGTCGGAACATCCGCCGCTTGGAGAGAATTCGCTGCGCGCATCTGAATTGTAGCGGCGGTCTATGACCGCCGATTTTAAGTAGTTTCGGCGCTCACAGAGCGCCGCTACAGTTTAGAAAATGAAGCGTCCACGCCGGATCAAAATCGTCGTCGGCACGCGCGGCAGCCAACTCGCCTTGACCCAAACGCAGCTGGTGGTGCAGGGATTACGGACGCGTTGGGCGGATTTGAAATTCGAAGTTAAAGTGATCAAGACTCGGGGAGACGATTCGAAAACGGCGATTCCCGACATTCGCGCCGGTCGCAAAGGATTGTTCACCGGAGAAATTGAGCGCGCACTCGTTACGGACGGTGTCAATCTTGCCGTGCACAGCGCAAAAGATTTGCCGAGCAACTTGGCGCCGGGGACGGAGATTGCCGCCGTGCTCCCGCGCGCGATTGTTGACGATTTATTGGTGGCGACCACACGGTGCGACTTAAATTCACTGGCTGCGGACGGAATTGTCGCGACCGGAAGTGTTCGCCGAAAACATCAACTGCGCTGGAAACGGCCGGACCTGGAGATTGTCGATCTTCGCGGCAACGTGCCGACGCGGCTACGCAAACTCGCGACCGACCGATGGCACGCGATCATTCTCGCGCACGCCGGCTTGGAACGGCTTGGACTGGATCCAGGTCGTGCGCGAATCCAATTTGAAGAAAGCGAATTTTATACGGCGCTGCTCCCGCGGGAAATATTTGTCCCGGCCGGTGGACAAGGCGTCATTGCGATGCAGATCCGTTCAGACGACGAACAACTCAGAGAGATCGTTACTGCGATCAACGATTTCGATACGCGGCTGGCTTTGCGCGCAGAGCGCGAGTTTCTGCGATTGTTGAATGCGGATTGCAATCAACCTGTAGGAGTGTTGGCGGTTGTCGATGGACCAGTCATGAGAATCCGCGGGCAAATTTTCGCTCTTGGGGCGACGACACCGCGCGAAGGTTTTGCGCAAGGGCCGAGTGCGGACGCGGAGAAATTGGCGGCCCAATTGCTGGAACAGACTCGAGCATGAGCAAGAGCAAGAGGGGAAAGGTTTATCTTGTGGGCGCTGGTCCCGGGGATCTTGGACTGGTGACGCTGCGCGCGAAGGAGTGTATCGCGCGAGCGGACGTCATCGTTTACGATCATTTGGCCAACCCGGAAATGCTGAGCTGGGCGCGCGATGATACCGAAATTATTTACGCCGGAAAAAAGGCGGGCGAGCACGCATTGAGTCAGGAGGAAATCAACAAACTGCTCGTTGAAAAAGCGCGCGCTGAAAAAGAGGTCGTCCGTTTAAAAGGCGGCGACCCGTTTGTTTTCGGTCGCGGCGCGGAAGAAGCCAAGGCGATCGTTGATGCCGGCATCGCGTTCGAAATCGTTCCCGGAATTACGTCGGCGATTGCAGGCCCGGCCTATGCCGGAATTCCGGTGACGCATCGTGCGGAAAATTCGCACGTGACTTTTTTTACCGGTCACGAAGATCCATCGAAAACAAAAAGTGCGATTGATTATGCCGCGTTATCAAAGCTCGGAGGCACGCAAGTGATGCTGATGGGCGTCGAGAGAATTGAGGCGATCGCGCGAGAAATGATGGCCAATGGCGTCCGGGCTGATCTTCCGGTCGCGCTGGTTCGTTGGGCGACGACGGGTCGCCAGGAAACATTGACCGACACGCTCGAAAATATTGGCAAGCGAGTAGCCGAAGCTGAAGTCGAAGCGCCGGCCGTGGCCGTCTTCGGCGACGTCGTTGCATTGCGAAAAGATCTGAATTGGTACGAGCGCCGGCCGCTATCCGGAAAGCGAATCGTGGTGACGCGGACGCGGAAACAAGCGGGCGCTCTCACGAGTCAACTTCGCGATCTCGGCGCCGACGTTTTTGAATTACCGACGATTCGAATCGAGCCGCCGACCGATTTGCGCGAGTTCGCCGAGCTAGTTCAGGACGCGCACGGTTATGATTGGATCGTGTTCACCAGTCCGAACGGCGTGGACGCTTTTTTCGAAATATTTTACAAGCTGTATGACGATGCGCGCGAGATCGGCGCCTCGAAAATTGCGGCGATTGGCCCGGCGACGGCCCAGCGTGTCCGTGATTTTCATCTCCATGTCGATCTTCAGCCCGAGGAATTTGTGGCTGAGGCGGTGGTTCGTGAATTTCAGAAGCAAGGCGGCGTAGAAAATCTGCGAATCCTCCTGGCCCGGGCGGAAAAGGCGCGGGACGTGCTACCGAGGGAATTGTCTAAGCTGGGAGCGATTGTCGATGAAGCTTTTGCCTATCGTACGGTTACGGAGACGCG
>JBEEHZ010000159.1:0-5482 GCA_041167705.1 Verrucomicrobiota bacterium
CGAGCTGCCGGGTGAAGAGGACAAGGTCGGTCTCTTTTACCGACCAGGTTTTCTTGCGGGAGCGGCCGGCGACCGATTTCTTTTGAAGTGACAACACCATCAGGCCGCGGCTCATCAGACTAGTGACGGCGTTGTCTTCGTTAAGGGCGTCTTGGATGCCAGAGACGATGCGGCCGGAGGCGTCTCGAGCTTGGTAGGCGTAGGTAGTCATACTATAATTTCTATAATCACTGAAGCACCTATAGTGCCACCACCTTGCCTAAGCGCCCGCTTTCGGGCACTCTTCAATCGTGCGCACACCCGATTTCCATCAGTTTTTGCCCGGGCTTTGGGCCTGGCAAAGCTACGATTCCTCTGTAAAAGCCGACCTGTTTTCCAGCGCGATCCGGACAAGCGCCGACATCTATATTATTGATCCAATTGCGCTACCCGAAGCCGATCTGTGGCAGCTTTCTGAGGCGGCGACGGTGGCGGGAATTATCGTTACGAATGCCAACCATTCCCGCGCCAGTTCGGCGTACTCGGACCGCTTTTCAGCCCCAATCCTCGCAGCCGCTCAAAGCTTTCCCGACTTGAAACCGCCGCGATTCACGGAGGCAAAAAACGCTACAACGATCGGCGGTGAACTGGAGGTAATCGAGATCGAAGGAGCCGTTGCCGGCGAGATCGCCCTTTATTATGCGTCGAATGGCGGAATCCTGATCGTCGGCGACACATTGATTAATTTTGAACCCTATGGCTTCAGTTTTCTGCCGCGAAAATATTGCCTGAACGAAAAACAAATGCGGAGTTCACTTCACCAGCTCCTCGCGCGACCGGCCGAGCGCATGCTTTTCGCTCACGGCACGCCGATTCTTTCAGGGGCGAGTCAACGTTTGCGCCAGCTGTTGGGTGGGGACCATTAATTCGCAATGGCTTTGCAAGATCGACATTTTCAGATCGAGGCATCGTCCGGCAACCCGGTCGGCCGTTTTCTGCGACTGATTAGTTTCTCGCATACGATTTTTGCGTTGCCGTTCGCTCTCGGTGCGCTTGTTGTGGCGGCGAACGGCCTACCGTCGGGACGCACATTGCTTCTCGTTCTCGTTTGCATGGTCTGCGCACGCACCGCGGCGATGCTTTTTAATCGATTCGTCGATTGGTCGCTTGATCAACGCAATCCGCGCACGGCATCGAGGCATTTGCTCCTGCCAAGATCGGTTGTGCTCGTTGCCTTGATCGCCGGTTCGGCCGCATTTCTCGTCGCGGCGAGTGCGATTAACCGGCTCACGTTTGTGCTCTCGCCGCTCGCGCTCGCGATCGTTTTCCTTTATTCGTTGACCAAGCGTTTCACCGCTGCGACCCACTTTTTTCTTGGATTGGCGCTCGCTGTCTCTCCGATCGGTGCCTGGATCGCTCAGCGAGGAACTGTCGATCTTGCGCCATTCGTTCTGGCGATCGGAGTCATTTGCTGGGTCGCCGGATTCGATCTGATTTATGCGACCCAGGATTTTGAATTCGATCGGCGCGAAGGGCTTCGCTCGCTGGTCGTAGCAATGGGGATCGCGCGCACTCTCCGCGTCGCCCAGCTACTGCACGTGCTCATGCTCGCGATGTTAATAGGTTTCGGTTTGGCGGTGAAACTTGGAGTGATTTACTTCTGCGCCATGCCCTTCGTGGCGGCCGCGCTCGTTTACGAGCATCGCAGTGCGCGATCGCTCGATGTCGCCGGCATTAATCGCGCGTTTTTTCAGAGCAACGCATTTGTCAGCGCTCTCTTTTTAGTGGCGGTTTGTTTGGACCGCTTGGTCTGAATAATGCCGGTCCGGCTCGGACTCACATCGCGTTCAACTGCGCGACGCGTTTCTCGTGGCGGCCCCCTTCGAACGGCGTTTCCAGCCAAATCCGCACAATTTTCAACGCGAGATCTTCAGGGATCATGCGCTGGCCGATTGAAAGCACATTTGCGTCGTTGTGTTGGCGTGAGAGACGGGCGGTTTCTTCGTTCCAGCAAAGTGCGCAACGAACAAGATGAACCTTGTTCGCGGCCATCGCTTCGCCGTTGCCCGATCCCCCAAAAACAATGCCGCGCTCGCATTCGCCGCCCGCAACCGCTTCCGCTGCCGGCCGAATGAAGAGAGGATAATCGACCGGATCTTCACTGAAAGTGCCGCAGTCCTTCACTTCGTGGCCGAGCGAGGTGAGAAGTTCTTTGACCTTTTCCTTGTAACGAAAGCCTGCGTGATCGCTCCCGAGTGAAATCTTCATTATCGTTTTGTTAGACTACGGGCAACGGCATTTGTCGAGTGGACATGTCGATCTTAGGCCCCGTGTAGCTTCGCGAGCTGGCTCCAGATCTCGCGTTCGCGTTCCGATAATTTCTTTGGAATATTTATCTGCACGACGACGTAGAGGTCGCCGCGTTTTCCGGAAATACTCGGCAGGCCGTGTTCGCGCAATCGAAATCGCTGACCGCTTTGCGTCCCAGGCGGGATCTTCAAACGAGCGCTACCTTCCAACGTCGGCACTTTTAGTTCAGTTCCGAGCGCCGCCTGCCACGGTGCGATTTTCACCTCGTGAATGAGATCGCTGCCCTCGACTGAGAAGTCCGGGTGTTTCGCGAGACGCACGCGCAAAAATAGGTCACCGCTTTTTCCGCCGCGGGCACCGGCTTCTCCCTGTCCGGCAAGGCGAATACGCTGTCCTTCGTGAACGCCTCGCGGAATTTTCACCTGATAACTCTCGACTTTGTTAGAGCCGGCGCGGCGCAGCGAAACCGTTCGGGTCGACCCGTGGAGTGCTTCTTCAAGCGTGACCAAAATGTCTGCTTCGACATCCGATCCACGTTCCGCGGTTGCTTCGCGTCCTCCGAATCCGCCGAATGCCGAACGGCCGCGGCCGCCGCCGAAAAATGCTTCGAAGAAATCGCTAAACCCGGTTCCACCGAACTCAAACTCGACTCCGCCGCCGCCATCGCCGCCCCATTGATGGGATCCGCCGCCAGGCTGACCACTCCACTCCGGCGGCGGTTGGAAGCCGCCCGGCTGGTTCCAATTCGCACCAAGCTGATCGTATTTCTTGCGCTTCTCCGGATCGCTCAGGACTTCGTAGGCTTCATTGATCTGCTTAAATTTTTCCTCGGCGGCTTTTTTGTCCTTGGCCACGTCCGGATGATATTTGCGGGCCAATTTCCGAAACGCGCTCTTGATCTCGTCTTCCGTCGCGGTTTTGGAAACACCGAGCGTCTCGTAATAATCTCTGAACTGCACTGCCATTGAGCCTCAACCTTGTGCCGCCGGTCAATTCGCGCAACCTTCTCGGTGATGCACGAGCTCGGAAAATTCCTTGTGATGATCGGCGCGGTTGTGGTTGTGCTCGGTGCGATCTTATGGAGCGACTTTGCCCCTAAATGGTTGGGGCACTTGCCCGGTGACATTCGGATCGAACGCGAGCACTCCGCGTTTTATTTCCCGATCGTTACCTGCATCATCATCAGCATCGTGCTGAGTCTGCTCTTCACGATTTTTCGGCGCTGATGGCAGAGTCCGCGAAACAACTCACTTTAGATCGACATGTCGCGCGGCTGCTTCGATGCCGGCGATGTCCGCGAATGAAATCGACCCCGGTCTCCGGTGGCGCAGTTGTCAGCCACGTAATGCTGATCGGCCAGGCGCCGGGTCCGCGCGAGCCGACCTTGAAACGCCCATTCGCCCATACGGCCGGTCAGACACTTTTTCGCTGGTTCGAACAATTTTGCGGAATGAACGAGGCGGCCGTTAGATCAGTAATTTATTTCGCCGCGGTGTGTCGCTGTTTTCCCGGCAAATCTCCGGGCGGGACCGATCGGGTACCGGCACCGGATGAAATTCAGAATTGTTCGTCGTGGATGAATGAAGAGATCAAAATCCTGAAGCCGCGTCTGATTATTCCGGTCGGCCGATTGGCGATAGCTCAATTCATTGAGTGCACGAAATTGAAGCAGGTGATCGGCCGTAAGTTCCGCGGGCGTCGCGTCGAGCAGATCTTCGATCTTATCCCGCTGCCGCATCCTTCCGGCGCTTCACCGTGGCATAAAATTCCGCCGGGAAAACAGCTATTGGGAAAAGCAATGCGCAAAATCGCGCGTCATCCCGCGATTGTCGATCTTCGCAAAGGCAGCCGCGATTGACCCCAATCACCGGCTCGCCTTAGTACGAACGCAAGATGGAGACTCCAACCCGCGCTGAAATTTCCGAGTCGGACAAGTGGGATCTGGCGCGTCTCTTTGCCGATGTTGGCAAATGGCAGGAAGACTTTGCCTGGGTCCAGAAGAGTTATCCGCGAATCAAAGAGTGGAAGGGGAAGATCGGCGAGTCGGCCAGGAATCTCGCTGAATGTTTGGAATTCGAGAAGGAACTCGATCTCAAGCTGGAACGCCTCTATCACTTTGCGTCGCTGCAATTGGCGGAGGACAGCGCCAATACTGAATACCTCGCCCGCGTAGGGCAGATTCAGAACCTGCTGACGAAAATCGGCGAGGCGTTCGCCTTCGTTGTTCCGGAAATCCAAGCGATCGACGATCAGACATTTACGAAGTTCATTGCCGATCCGGCGCTGGCAGATTGGCGGATCAAGTTGGACAAGATTCGCCGGCTAAAGCCACACGTGCTTTCCGAGCCGGAGGAACGCATTCTCGCTCTGGGTGCTGCCGCGTTGAGCGGCTACGACGACACGTTCTCACAGTTGACCGACGTGGACATGAAGTTCGGTGTGCTGGTCGATGATACCGGCCGCGAAAAAACGCTTACCCAAAGTTCGTTCGGTTCATTTTTGGTAAAACGCAATCCCGATTTGCGCAAACGCGCGTTTGAGCAGTTCTACACCGAGTTCCAGGACCATCAGTACACACTTGCCAGTTCGTTGGCGTATTCCGTCAAAGCGGATGTTTTTCGTGCACGATCCCGCAATTATTCTTCTTCACTCGAAGCCGCCTTGTTCCCCGACGCTGTGCCGGTTTCGGTTTACGAAGGTTTGATCAAATCGGTTCGCGCGAATTTGGCGCCACTGTTTCGCTACTTTGAATTGCGGCGCCGCGTGCTCGGTTTGAAGGAACTTCATCACTACGACACTTACGTGCCGATGGTTGCTGAAATCGAGACGCACATTTCGTTCGATCAAGCGGTCGAGGACGTGGTCACAGCAATGCGACCGCTCGGAAAAGAATATGTCGATGTTTTGGAAAGCGGTTTGCGCGGCCGCTGGTGCGATCGTTATGAAACGAAAGGCAAACGCAGCGGCGCCTTTTCATCCGGAAGCTACGGCGCGCCGCCTTACATCTTGATGAATTATAAGGAGGACGTGTTCGCCGACATTTACACCCTCGCGCACGAAGCCGGCCATTCCATGCACACTTGGTTCTCGCAAAAATCGCAAAAGTATCAGGATTACGATTACCCGATTTTCCTGGCCGAAGTGGCGTCGACCTTTAATGAAGAGTTACTGACTCATCACCTGCTCGAGCAAA
>JBEEHZ010000160.1:0-7050 GCA_041167705.1 Verrucomicrobiota bacterium
TATTTTGGCGCAATATCTGATGATCACATTTCGGCGCGGTTCGTTTTTCTTTAGCCGCGAAGTCTGGTGGCAAATCGGTGGGCCGGGTTTGATGGCGATGCTGATGGCACCAGTTATTTTCTGGATCTTGAACTGGGTCGCGCGGGTCACGCGTTATCCGTATTTGCCCGATAGGAGTTTCGAATGAACAAACGTCGACTCAGTCCGCGATTAAGAATTCAATTTGTCGGCTTGTTGATGCTGATAGGGATGGCCGCGCTTGGACTCCGGCTGTGGTGGATCCAGGTCGCGCACGGCGCGGAGTGGACGGCACAAATCCGCGGCAGCTCGCAAGCGACGGTGAGAATCCCGTCAGTGCGCGGTGAAATCAAAGACCGCAATGGTCTGACGTTGGTGCAAAACCGCGCGAGCTACGAAGTGGATTTTTATCTTCCGGAAATGGTGAAGGGCTACCGAGAACGCTTCGGGCAACCGCCATTGGCCGAACATCGCGCCATCATCAGCGGCATGCCGAAGGACGTAAAGGAACCGGACATCATCAGAATTGTGAATGACGGAATCGTACCGCGTTTGAACGATCTCGATCTCGCGCGCGACTACAACGCCGGCCAGTTGCAACGCCATTATCGCAACGACACCGAAGTTCCGTATTCCTACATCAAGGACATCGATTTCCCAACAATGGCGAAGTTTTCCGAACACGACGTTGGACTTCCAGGAGTGGATATCGCGATTAAACCAGTGCGTTCCTACGTTTACGGGGCGCTTGCGGCGCACATCCTCGGCTACGTCGGCGCGCCGGACGACACCAACAAGGAAGAAGCGCGGAAGTTCACGTTCTATCAGGGCGACGTCGATGGAAAATCAAACGTTGAAAAGGCGATGGACGAATATCTGCGGGGACAGCCGGGTGTGCGTTATCTGCGTCGCAATGCCAAAGGCGCGATCGATGGAGTTCTGCGGGAAGATCCGCCTAAACAAGGCGCCAATGTTTTTCTAACGATCGACGCGCGGATTCAAGCGATCGCCGACGAAGCTTTGCGGGCGGTCAGCCGGGCCGGCGCGGTGGTTGTCGATCCAAACAACGGGAATATTCTGGCGATGGCGTCGGTGCCGTCATTCGATCCCAACACATTTATTCCGAGCATCAAAGCGAAGGATTGGCAGGCCCTGCGAAAAGATGAAGGCGATCCGCTGGTTAACCGCGCGATGAGCGCGCTGCCGCCGGGTTCGACATTCAAGTTGATCACGTCATTTGCCGGTCTGCGAAAGAACCTCACGAACGCGAAGTACAGTTGCGGTGGCGGTGTCAGTTACGGCGATCACTTTTTCCGATGCTGGGTAGCAGAAAAACATTACACGCACGGAACCCTCGGACTCGCCGATGCAATCAAGGTTTCATGCGACTCGTTTTTCTATCAGTTCGGAAACGCTGCCGGCATTCAGTCGATTGACGTCGTCGGCAAGATGTTGGGAATCGGCGAAGAATCGGGCCTGCAACTGTCAGGTGAACAACCCGGCAATATGCCGGGGCCTGAGTGGATGCAAATTCACCATCCGCAGGAGAGGTGGTCGCAGGCGCAAACGGCCAATGTTTCGATCGGCCAGGGCTACACGCTTGTTTCGCCTCTGCAATTGGCGATGGCTTATGCTACCGCGGCCAACGGCGGAACGTGTTATTACCCCCGCCTGGTTGATAAAGTTCTGAACCAGGACGGTTCGCCGGTCCTGGACGAGCATGGCAAACCGGCAGTGCCGCAGACACCACGAATGCGCTCGGACTTGCGAAGAGAAGTTTCGCCCGACCAGATCGAGCTAGTGCGCAAAGGTTTGTGGAAAGTTGTCAACGAAGACGGAGGAACGGGTGGCAGAGCGCGTTTGAAAGACGTTGTGGTGGCTGGGAAGACTGGCACTGCGCAGGCTACCGACCGTGGCCACGAGGAAAACGTGGCGTGGTTTGTGTGTTTCGCGCCATTTGACCATCCGAAGTATGTTGTCGCAGTGATGGTGCAGGGCGCCTCTGGGCACGGCGGCGAGGTCGCGGGTCCGATCGCTACCCGAATTCTCGAACGCACTCTCGCGCAGGATGAAGGAAAGTTTGATATGCAGGTCGCGTGGCTCGCACCCGCGCATCACGCCAATCCGCTCCAATTGATTAAAGCAGTGAGTTACACTGGAGGTAATCTCGGCAGCGAGGACGAAGAAGGCGCCGATACCAGCCAAAGCTCCGACGTGCAACTGGCCAGCGACAATGCCTCGCCCGATGTCGAACCGGAAGCCGATGCCCAGGGCCAGGTCTCTAAAAAACCTCGCGTGGTACGCGCGGCTCCGGCGCCTGCTCCCCGTCCGCAGAACTTTTTTGAGCGCCTTTTCGGAGTCAAACGGCCCGCAGCGCAACCCGCACCGACTCCGGTCCGCCGTCGTTTTTAAACAAGCAATGTCGATCTAACGAGTAATGAACAATTCCTTGGCCGTGTTTCAGCTCGCGATCGCGCAACCTTTCGAAATTTATGTTAGACAGAGTGAAGAAAATTTTAGGTCTTTCGTCACGCCAGACCGGAAACAAATTGGTAGTCAGCGTGGAGAAACTCGAGCGCCGCGTGGCGTTGCTCGAGAATAATCGTCTCGAAGAATATAGCGTCGAGCGCAGCGACTCGCGCCAGATCGTCGGGAGCGTTTACAAAGGCCGCGTCAGAAACATCGAGATGGGTTTGAAGGCGATGTTCGTCGACATCGGTCTCGACAAAAATGCGTTCCTCCATTTCTGGGACGCGCTCCCAGCAGCGCTCGACAGCGGAATTGAAGAAGTCGACCGCCCATCAAAGAAACAGCGCAAACGAATCACGGCCAAAGATATTCCGAGTATTTATCCGGTAGGTTCGGAGGTCATCGTTCAGGTCACAAAAGGTCCCATTGGAACAAAAGGCCCGCGCGTGACCACGAATTTGAGTTTTGCCGGACGCTATCTCGTTCTCATGCCGTTTAGCGACCGCAGCGGAATTTCGCGCAAGATCGAGGACCCCAAGGAGCGCAACCGCCTGCGAAAAATTTTGCGCGAACTCGATATTCCGGAAGGAATCGGCGTGATCATTCGCACGGTGGGTGAAGGCCAGCGCGCCCGTTATTTCGTCCGCGATCTGCGTTTTCTTATCGATCAATGGACCGAAGTCGAGCGGCTGATTCGCGACAAGCCGGCTCCGTGTCGCGTCTTTGAAGAACCCGACCTGGTCGAGCGAACGGTCCGCGATTTCCTGACCGAAGAAATCGACGAGGTCATTTGTGACGATCAGGAAGCGTTAGACCGGATGAATCAGCTGGTCGAAAAAATTTCGCGGCGAGCCCGGAACCGTTTGAAATTCTATGACGGCGCGACGCCGATTTTCGAGTCGCTCGGCATTCAAAAGCAAATCGACGACGCGTTTCATCGCCAAGTTTGGTTGCGATGCGGCGGTTACATCGTGATCGACGAGACCGAAGCGCTGGTCGCGGTGGATGTAAACACCGGCCGAAACAAAGGCGGTCGCGACGTCGACAGAACAATCTTGCAAACCAATCTCGAAGCCGCGGATGAAATCGCGCGCCAGCTTCGTTTGCGCAACATTGGCGGTCTGATCATCGCCGATTTCATCGACATGAAGAGCCGCAAAGATCAGCAGGCTGTTTTCAATTTGATGAAAGATCGGCTCCGACGCGACAAAGCCAAGACGCACGTCTTGCCGATTTCGCAGCTCGGCCTGATGGAAATGACGCGGCAACGCGCGCAGGAAAGCCTGAGCGATACGATCTACGAAAATTGTCCCTACTGCGGCGGGCGCGGGATCGTGAAAACCTCGATGACCACGAGCGTGGAGCTGCATCGCACCCTCAATACCATGATGCGAAAATATCAGGACAGCGTGCACGATTTTCGCGTCATCCTGAATCCGGACGTGCTGAAGCGCTTGAAGGAAGAGGACGAAGAATTGTTGATCGAGCTCGAACGACGCTACGCCGGCAAGCTGACGTTTCGCGGCGATCCGACTTATCATCACGAAAAATTCATCGTCACCGACGCGAACACGGGCGGTGAGCTAAAATCGTAGGCTCTCGATCCGTTCAACCGCGCGCTGCGAAGCAAAGCAGGCCTTTGCCGTCAAATGCGGGGCGCTCTCCGTGACTCCATGCCAGGCTAAGTCGGAAGTTGGATATATCACGGGCAGAGAACCCGCGTTTCAGGGGCGGCATTTGGGGGTTGACCCGATCCCGCCCTTTTGTTAGAACCGGCGCCCTGGGGAATTGGGCTGAAATTCGGTGCTTGACGGTAGGCGTCGGTTTCGTGTTAAAAGCACGGGTGCATTGAAATTCAGCTTCGATTAAGCCTTGAAACAGCCTCTAAAAAACAATTTATTTTTTTATTGACGAACTTCTGAAGAAACCCTAAACGCATAGCCAAGTTATGAAAAAACTGACCTTAACCTTTTGTGCATTGTCCGCACTCGTCGTAATGGCGCCGGCTCTTTATGCCGACGGTCCTGAACAATATTCCGGCAAAGAAAAAGAAGTAATGCAGCCGGCCCCGCCTGTGTGCGACTTCTATCGCGCTCATGAATGGGATCTCGATATTTGGGCCGCCTACGCTTTTGCGTCCGATACCGGCCAATTCGACGTGCCGAACGAAGACCCGTTCGTTCCGGACAATGATCCGTTCATCTCTGATGGTCTAACCGGTTTCGTCGGCGAGCCGAAAATCTACAACCCGAACGAGCGCGTCAACATCGGTCAGGTTAGCAAGAACCAGTTATTCGGCCGGGACAACACGTTTGGCGGCGGTGCTGACATAAAATATTTCTTTAGCAAATACATGGGCGTCGGCGTTGAAGGACTTGGCCTCGCTGCCAAGACGAACTTCGCCGGAGGCAGCTTGCTGACCTTAACCGGGCGCTTTCCCTTCGGACGTTTTGCGCCGTATGTGACGGGCGGTGTCGGCTTCATTGATGGTGGCTCTACTCTCTACAAGTTTTTCAATGAGAAGCACGTGTACGGCCCCGCCCCCGCGGGCACGGCCGCGTTCGACCAGGGCACCTTCGTTATTAATGAGCGCGAATTCTGGACGACCGATGCGGTTAGCAACAATCACATTAGAGCGCTCGGGCAAATAGGCGTCGGGTTGGAATTCCGCATCACGTGCCACGTCGGCTTAATGGCCGATGTCACCTGGAACTTTGTCTTCGGACAGACAAACCACCCGGATAAGATTGTCCTCATAACCGAGCAGGGTCAGGACGTGACCACTTTCGGCGGTACTATAGTTTCCAGCACGCCCGACATCAACACGGCGTTACAGCTCAAACCCGGTCACAGCAGCGACAATCAAGATTTCGGAATGGCGCGATTTGGCGTCACCTTTTCTTACTAAGGTCAGCAAAAGCACAATTTAAACGCCGGAATGCCTCATGGGTTCCGGCGTTTTGCTTTTCCAGCCGCTTTACTTGTCGAACGAATGTATTGTCGACGTCGTCGGGGCGATTTCGTGGGGCCAAGCGATGTTGCGGATCACCCTGAGAACGCCCGTGGATCATCCGATCAACGCCGCTCAGTTTCGTGATAGGGCAAACCCGCTCGGTAAAGCGTGAGTTCGTTCTGAATCGCTGCCGTCAAATCGCGGCGTGTGGTTTTGCTGCTGAACTGCAACGCGCGTTGGGCTGTTTCAATGGCCTCTGAAAACTGTCCGTTTTCTGCATAAGCGGCAGCAAGCGACCGGAGAAACACCGGATTGCTTCCATTGGAAAGATGGTTAGCGCGCTGAGCGAGCGCGAGCGCTTGCGGCCCGTTTCGAAGGGACGGATCGGAGCACGTGGCCAACATCCATGCCAAATTGTTATGAACCGACGCCGCCCGAGGTAGCAGCGCCAAAGATTTTTGGTAATGAACAATCGCCTCCTTGAGGCGTCCTTTCCGGTGGTAAGCGCTGCCGAGGGACGTATGAGCAGCTGCGTAGTTCGGATCTGATTCCAACGCTTTCTCGAAATCGCTGATCGCCTCGTCGAGTCGCCCTTTTTTTAGAAACACATTTCCGAGGCCGTTGTACGCTCGTTTTTGCGACAAAGGATCGTTAGGATTTATTTCCAGCGCCTTTTGGAACTGCGTGCTCGCTTGATCCAGGAGTCCTTTATCAAAAAGGGCGCGTCCGATCTCGATATGTGCTTCCCAGCTTTGTGGGTTCTTTTCGATTACTGTCCGATAACAGGTTTCTGGGTCGCGGTAGATGTGACTTTGATTCCAAGTCAGAACGGTCAGTGCCGCCAATAGCGCAAAGCAAAATGAAAAGCCGGCTGTCCGGCGCCATCCGTGCCATCGTGCCAGTAGAACGGCCAACCCGGCTGAGATCGGAATAATAATTCCAACGCTCGGGATGTACTGGAAATGATCGGCCACAAACGAAAGACGGAAAAAGCTCACATTGAAAAACCCAAGCATTGGAAAGATTGCCACGCCGAAAAATAGTGAGCCCGCCAGCAACCACCGCCATTGCCGTCGCAAGACCCATGCGAATACGTAGAAACCAAGCGCTGCAACGGGAAACAGATATTGCCACCACACGGACGCATCGACATTCCAACGCGGGTAGATCAAGACCAGATTGGCGGGCCAGAAGAGCTTGCCGATATAAAACCAAAAAGCTCGTCCAGCGATTAGGAAGCGTTCTATTGGAGAAAAATCGAACGCTTCGCCCTTGGCGCCGGCAAACTCTCGTTCCATCCAGGCAGTGAAGATTCCCGCGGCAATTCCCAAAACTAGAAACGGGATCAGTGGTAATACATCCCGTTTCCATTCCAGTTTTTCCCGTTTCCACCAAATCGCGATCAATACCGCCGCTGGCAGAATGGCTACAATCGCCTTGACCATTAAACCCAGAGAAAACAGCAACAGAACCAGGGTATATGATCGCGCGCTTCTATCTTGATCGAAGCGCAAATAAACCAGCACCGAGGCGAACAGGAAAACACCCGAAAGCGTATTCTTAAGCTCGGATACCCATGCCACCGATTCTGCCTGGATCGGGTGAAGGGC
>JBEEHZ010000161.1:0-6485 GCA_041167705.1 Verrucomicrobiota bacterium
TGAGCTTCCGCTGCTCTTGCCGCGCAATTCATCGAGAACCGCTTTGCTGGAGGAAGTTCCCTCACCGTAGGTTGCTGCTGCGTCAGTAGTGTCGGCTGTCGGGTTCGGGTATCGACCGTACTCCGTATAAAACGCGTTCACCGCGGTCACGATTTGGGTGAGATCGTTCTTGGCCTGCACTTTTTTTGCGCGTTCCAGAACTCCCTGAAATACCGGAAAGACGAGGCCAAGCAATGCAGCGATGATCGCGATGACGACGAGGAGCTCGATAAGCGTGAAGCCTTTTTCCTTCGTCATTCGGCATTCGAGCTTAGTCATTATCTTCATTTCCATTTCGCCATTTGTTCGGGAAAGGGACAGTGCGCGCAATCGGAATTGTCCTGCAGGCAAAAGTCTTCAAAAATCTGCAAAAGCGCCTGTTGGTGCGCGATTGTTTTTGTGAAGTCGCGCCTTCGCGGGCCGTCGCCAAACAAACGCGTGGCTGCGGTTTCGAGCCGGCGGTTGGTTAAACGCGCCGGCAGCTTCGCATATTCCGCCCAAATATTGATCGGGCTCTGTTTAGTGCCGGTCCGGCTCGGACCTTCCGCGCGCCAAAACGGAAAAATGACGTTGGCCAAAATATCGGCGACGCGCGATTCGCCAACGAGCGCCATTGGCTTCGGCGAAGCATCGGCCGTCATCGTATAATGCGTTCTCCAAAACGAATGATCGAGTAAGTCGAAGAAGTTCTCCATGGCTGCGGCGGTTCGCTTTCCTAACGAGCGGCGAAAGGCCGGCCATTCCCGCACCAGAATTGCCAGTGCTGCCAGACGACGCTGCGGATGATTTACCGGGCGAGTTGAACTCATTTTCCAAATTCTTGCGGGCAAGATCAGTCGTTGCAATCGGTCGCGGTGCGGCCACCAGCGGTCCCACAGATCGCGCACATAATTCTTCGCCGACTTTTTATAGATCGCGAGATCGGGCGTTTCCAAAAAACCAGCGAGGCCAAAGAGGATGGCTTCCACATCGTCCAGATTCTTGCGCAGTGTTTTCAGCCGCAATCTTTGCGCAATGAGGGTAAGCGGCAGTTTGTTCTCTTTGTAGCCGAGCGCGGCCGCAATTTCTTGAAAGAGTGCCTCGTCTCGGCCGTGATTGTCGATCTTTGCACGGATGCGCGCTGCCTTTTTTTGCAACCGAAATTGCGCGGCGGCATCGAGCACACTCCGAACGCGATCTTCCGGCAAATTTCCCAGCGGAGCCTGACAACGCCCCGGTCGCGCCAGCGGAATGTTGGCGCTGAACGCTTCCGGCAAAATCGCCGGATCGATCCGGACCTGCGGAACGATGCGATTCGATTTGGTGCGCGTGAAAAATTCGCGGTCGCTCTTGTCGACGAACACATGAAGCACAGTTTCTTCGAACGCGGGATTGATGGCGTGACCGTGCAAATCCCAATTCCGGTCGACGAGATCGATCTCGATTGAGCCGCGCAACGGTTCACCGCTATTAACACGAACCGCGGCATCGCAAAAATCGGGTCCGGCTTCACGGTTCCAGGTGCCGAATTGCACGATGTCGATCTTGTCGCCGGAAGTACTCACAAAATCTTTACCAAATTCGCCGGCGAACCAGCGCGCCTGGAGCTCGAGTTCATTCGGTGTGCGTAGCGGCAGGAAAAGAGCGCGTTCGTGGACGCGGCAACTCGCGCGCATCTGAGCGTAACGCTCTGTGCTGGGGGTCACGGTCCAAATTGTAGCCGCTTCGCTGTGCGAAGCGCGATTCAAAAGTAGCGTTGCGCCGCCCAGAGGGCGGCGGCTACAGTGCCGCCATGCTCGATATTCGTCTCATTCGCGAAAAGCCGGATTTCGTTCGCGAACGGATCGCGACTCGCGGCGGCGACGACGCGGCCAAGATCGACGACCTGTTGAAAGTCGATGCCGAGCGGCGAAAAGCCGAGACCGAGCTGCAACAGTTACAGTCCGAGCGGAATCGATTGAGCAAAGAGATCGGCGGCAAAAAGTCTCGCGGCGAAGCGACAAAAGATCTGGAAGCCGAAGTGCGAAAAATCGGCGACAAGATTGTCGATCTTGAGCAGCGTTCGGCGAAGTTCGACGAACAGCAAAAAAATCTGCTTCTTGAAATTCCGAATCTGCCACATGAGAGCGTTCCGCTCGGCAAAGGGCCAAGCGAGAACAAAGTCGTTCGGGAGTGGGGGACCAAGCCGAAACTCGCCGGTAAAGCGCTCGATCACGTCACGCTCAGCGAGAAATTGAAGCTTCTCGATCTCGAGCGCGCGACGAAATTGAGCGGAAGCGGATTCATTTGTTTCACCGGCGCGGGTGCGAAGCTCGAACGGGCTCTGATCAATTTCATGATCGATCTGCACACGCGCGAGCACGGCTACACCGAGATCAGTCCGCCTTTTCTGGTCCGGCGCGATTGCATGATTGGCACGACTCAGCTGCCCAAGTTTGAAGCAGACATGTACGGCTTGGAAAACGGCGAGCTTTTCCTCGTGCCGACGGCTGAAGTTCCATTAACAAACTTGCATCGAGAGGAGATTTTAACGGCGGCGGATCTGCCGAAGAAATTTGTGGCTTACACGCCGTGTTTTCGGCGCGAGGCGGGATCGGCTGGCCGTGAGACGCGAGGAATTCTCCGCGTCCATCAATTCGACAAGGTCGAGCTGGTGAAAATCACGACGGCGGAAAAATCGTACGAAGAATTGGAATCACTCGTCGCGGACGCGGAAAAAGTTTTACAGCTGCTGGGTCTCCATTATCGCGTGATCGAGCTTTGCACCGGTGATGTGACTTTCGGTTCGGCCAAAACCTACGACCTCGAAGTTTGGTCGCCCGGCTCCGGCGACGGCGGGGCGTATCTGGAAGTGTCGAGCTGCTCCAACTACGAAGATTTTCAGGCACGCCGAATGAATCTTCGGTCCAAAGGCGCAGACGGGAAAAACAAATTCTGTCACACGCTCAACGGGTCCGGGTTAGCGTTGCCGAGGTTGTTCGCGGCGCTGATCGAAGCTTTTCAGCAACCAGACGGTTCAGTCCGAATTCCGGAGAAGCTGCAGCCTTACTTCGGCGCGGCTGAGATTAGGTAGGGGCGATTGACCTCAATCGCCCGCGGACGGTTCGGGTGAACCGCCCCTACCTTCAGCAAAGAGATTCAGCTGCGACCGCTCACGTTCCAACGAGATTTTTTCTGCCTCCGAAGGAAGGGGAAGTTCGTAGCCGAGTCGCTGGGCGAGACGCTGGGCCGTTTCCGGGGCAAAGCCTTCGAAATGGTTGCTGACGAACGCCCAAACGTTGCGAACCTCGCTGAGATGTCGCTCGATTTTGAGCGCCCAACTTTCTAACGCGGCTTCGCGTTTCCAAAGAAGCGTGTCGTAACGGTGAACGAATTTGCCGGCGCCATCATATTTGGTGGCGTAATCGCCGAGCAGACGGAGATAAAGAAAATCGGTTGTCAGCGGCAGAAACTCGAACGGCGCGAGGTTGCGTTCATTGAGCGGACTGATATCAGCCCAAACCCAGCAAACGCGGTGTTGTTCCAACAACCGGATGATTTGCGGCCGGTGCCACCCGGCGTGACGAAATTCAATGGCAAACCGGAAACCTTTCGGAAGTTGGACAAGAAATCTTCGCAAAATCTGTCTTCCATCCTTGGGCGTGAAAGATGGCGGCAGTTGAATTAACACAACCTGGAGCTTCGACTCGAGCGGCTCGATGGCGCGGAGAAATGCGTTCAATTCGGCGGAGCAATCGCGCAAGCGGCAAACATGCGTGATCTCGCGCGGAAGTTTGCAGCTGAAACGAAAGGAAGCTGGAGTCAGTTCGACCCAGCGCCGGACTGCGTTCTCGGCCGGGACGTTGTAAAAGGTCGAATCGATTTCGACTGCGGGGAAATAGCGGGCATAAAATTCGAGCCATTCCGAATCGGGCAGTTCTGACGGATAAAAGCTTTCCCGCCAGTCCGGGAAACTCCAGGCGCAGGCGCCGATTCGAATTTTTTGTTGGCCGGTAAGGTTCAAATCCAGCGGAAATCTAAGCTAAATCGGAACGCGCGGGAAGATGTCGATGTTCCAATTTGTAGGGCGCGAATCGGTGGCCGTTTCGGGTCTGGTGCAACTTGACGGAGTGGATAAGTCAACTACCCTGCCAGTCCCGATGAAATTCCGAGTTTTCCCAGTGTTTTTGTTAGTCCTGCTGGGTTTGTTTTTAGTTCAAGCGAGCGATGCCGCGGTCGTTTTTCGGCCCGGTGAAAAAGCAAAATATGTCGTGCCCGGCGAAGAGCAATTGAACGGAAACGCGGCCGAGCTTTTTGAGATCGGTCAGAAGGCGGAAAAAGACGGCGACCCGAAACGGGCCATTCGCGCATATAAGACACTTGTCCGGAAGTATTCGCGCGATGCTCTGGCAGCGGGGGCCGCGTTTCGAGGCGCGGTGCTGTATGAGCAGGTGCATCTATATCTGGAAGCCGCGGGGTCGTATCGAACAGTAGTGACAAATTATCCAACCAGCCCGCATTTTAACGAAGCGATCGAAGGCCAATTCCGGATCGGAGAAATGTATCTGGCCGGGAAGAAACTAAAATTGCTCGGTATTCCGCTGGCGACCTCAATGGATCGCGCGGTAGAGATCTTTGCGGCGGCGATTCGAACTGCACCCTACGGGAAATACACCGCGCGCGCACAATTCGACATTGGCCTGGCGCGCGAAAAACAAGGAGCCAACGACGCCGCTCTCCAAGCATATGCCGCCGTGGTGGATAAATTTCCAAACGACCCGGTGGCGGCGGACGCGCAATACCAAATTGGTTACATATGGTTTACCGCTTCGCGCGGCGGCACTAAGGACATCGCGGCGACGAGCAACGCGCGAACTGCGTTCCAGGATTTTCTGTTCCGTTACCCTAACAGCGAAAAAGCAGGCCAGGCGCGCGCCAATCTTCAACTGTTGGAACACAAGGCGACGAGCAGGTCATTCGACGTCGCGCGCTATTACGACAAAATGAAGGCCTATCGCGCGGCGGTTATTTATTACAACGAGGTGATTCGGCAGCAGCCGGGATCGGCCGAAAGCGAGAAGGCGAAGCAACGGATCGATCAATTGCGGGCAAAACTCGGCGATAAGGTGCTTCAGCCGTTACAAGAAAAGGAAAAGGAATCGGAAAAGAAGAAAGGCGCAGATCAGGAAAAACCGAACAGCGCCGCGGAAAACCCGTCAGCTCCGAATTCCGCACCCATATTGCCGCCGGAGTCGGATGGCTCGCTTCCCCCGGCGGTTTCGACATCTTCAGGCCCCAGCGCGGCACCCAGGTCTCCATCAGAGCCGGAAACTGCTCCGACGCCCGAGCCTTCGAGCACGCGGAACGAATCGCCGGTCGAGCGCGCGACATCTACGCCGCCGGACGATTCCGGTTCTTCTGAAGCAACGGCCTCGCCGACGCCGTGAAAAATTCAATTGTGGCGGCGTTAGCCTGCCTCAGTTTGACCGGTTGCCTTGGGTATCACGTCGGACCGGCCAAGCCGTATTATCTTCGGGACGTCCGCACGATCGCTATCCCGACTTTCGAAAACAAGACGCTTGTTCCGCGGGTGGAAGTCCTCGTGACCGGTACCGTGATTAAACAATTTCAACAGGACGGGACTTTTCGAATTGGAAGTGGCGATTCGTCGGATGCAACTCTGAAAGGTGAGATCAGTAGCATCAACAGATCGCCGGCGCGCTCGGTCACCGGGAACGTTTTGGCGACGAGCGAATTTAATCTGACCGTGCGGGTCAAATACAGACTGGTCGGCCCGGATGGTAAATTGCTCGGTCCCCCCGGCGAGGCTGTCGGTACCACGAGTTTCTTCGTCGGCACGGACGTGACGACCGATGAGCGGCAGGCGCTGCCTTTGGCCACTGAAGACTTGGCCGTGCGGCTTGTCAGCCAGCTGAGCGAAGGCTGGTGATCCGGCATGAAAGGCGAAGAGAAACTTTGGAGCATTCTTAACGACAAACTCGAGACGCTGCGCGCGAGCACTCGTCTGCCCGAAGCCGTTCGCGTTGCCGAAACTTTGCTCGAACTGGCCAAGCGCACATTTGGCGAGGACGACAACGCGCTGGCGCTGAGTTACGAAAAATTGGGGACGCTTCTCGATCAAAGTGGCGATCGCGTCAAGGCCAAGCCTTACCTGCTGAAGGCGCACGGTGTTCTGGAAAAAGCCAAGCCACCCGATCAACGCTTGCTTTACCGCTCGGCCCGCCGGCTTGCTTTTTTGTGCGACAACCTCGGCCAACAGGAAGAAGCGATCCGTTATTATGAGAAAGCGATCGCGGCCGGCACGCAACTGGACGATCTGCCCTACGCGGATTTGGGAACGATGCTCAACAATGTCGCGTTGATTTTCCGCAAATCAGGCCGGCAAAAAGCGGCGGAGCCGTACTACTTGCATGCGCTTCAGATTTACGAGAAGCAGCTCGGTCCGCAGCACGCAGACGTCGCGTCCG
>JBEEHZ010000162.1:0-3535 GCA_041167705.1 Verrucomicrobiota bacterium
GCGATATTGAGAACCCGGAATCACTCAAAGTCCGACGCGGCAAAGTGGGCGGCTATCGCGATTATCTTTCGCCGGAGGACCAGGCATTCGCCGCGGACGCGCTCAAACATTTAGACGCGCGCTTCGGTTATACGGCGTGATCCCCGCGGATGAAAGATCGACAATGTCCGCCCGTGCTCATCATCGGGGCACATCGTTCGGGCACGACTGCGACGGCGCGCGCCCTGGAGTTGGTCGGGTTACAAATCGGTCAGCGTCTCGATAGTCATCGCGAGCCGCGGTCGTTACAAAAATTACACGAGGACTATCTGCGGCGAACGGGTGGGGCCTGGTATAATCCGCAGCCATTTCTGAAATGGATCGAGTCCGTGGAAGGAAAACAGGATTGCGTCTCCTACCTCCGGTCGAATGTCCAACGGGATTTCGCGCGGATCTTTGGTTATCGCTTCAATCCGAAAGGACTTTGGCTCCGGGCCCGACTTAACTTTGGTGCGAGGTGGGGTTGGAAGGAGCCGCGCACGACGTTATTCGCTCCCGCCTGGCTCGAAATTTTTTCGGGAGCGCGGATCGTCAACGTCATTCGCGACGCACAGGCGGCCGCATCGAGCCTTCGCGAACGCGAACTCAAATTTCAAGCCGCCGGCGATCCGCCCACGCCCAACCTCGCGGACCTCGATCACTGCAGGCAACTTGTGCAAACCTATCTCACCGCCGGAGAGCGACTCGCCAATTCCGCGAATTACCAGCGGGTCCAGTTTGAAGATCTCCAGGCAAATCCGCCCGCGATGCTCGAGCAATTGGCGAATTTCTGCGGCTTGCGCATTACCACGCGACATTTAGCCGGTGCGGCGGCCAGCATCCGGCCGGCGCGCGTTAGATCGATATCTTCCTAAATAAATCGAGATGGAGCCGGCGCGCCCTCGATCCGCACGGCCCGGTGCCGCGTCTCCAGGCATCTCACTTCACGTGCATCGCATCCTCCCAGCGAATAGCGGCCCGCAGCAACTCGGTCAGTGAAGTGACCCCGAACTTTTCTTTTGCTCGCGCGCAATAGGCCTGCACCGTTTTCAGACTGAGACGCAAATCTTCTGCTATCTGCGACGGTGTGCGTCCTTGGCCGAGCAATCGGAAAATCTCTAGCTCGCGATCGCTTAGTCGCTCCACGGGCGTGGCCGCGGAGGCTTTCCGCGAACTCATGCGCCGCGCCATCGAATTTACGATCCGGTCGCTGACGTAGATATCGCCTCCAATGACTCGCCGAATTGCAGTGAGAACATTTTTCGTAGTCTCGCGTTTCATTACGTATCCGCGCGCTCCGGCATGTAACGCTCGCTCGGCGTAAAGCTCTTCGTCGTGCATGGAGAGCACGATCAACGCGACCTGCGGAAATTGCGCTTGCAATGTTTTGACCAACTCGAGCCCCGATTCGTTTTTGAGCGAGATGTCGATCAACGCAACCTCGGGTTGGGATGATTCGATTCCGGCAATCGCCCCGGCCGAATCCTCCGCTTCACCGCAAACGGCGAGATCAGCCTGTTGATTAATGAAATTGGCAAGTCCATCGCGAACGAGGGGATGGTCGTCCACGATGAATACTGGGCGCTTGCGCGCCACTCCGTTGGATGATTTTTGATTCATAAGGATTCGCGGTTCAATGATTAGACTGTGGTTTGTTTAACTGGCATGTGACAAGAGTTCCGCCGTCCCGACTGCGGCCGATGGCAAGCTTGCCGCCGATCAGGGAGGCGCCGTGCGTCATCAAGCGCAAGCCGAGGCCAGGCGGTTCAGGAAGCTTTTCCGGAAATCCGCGACCATCATCCGACACAGCGAGTGTCAGTTTCTGACCGTTTCGCACGAGCTCGATGTCGATCTTATTTGCGCCGCCATGCTTGACTGCGTTCATGACCGCTTCCTGGGCAATGTGATAAAGTTGAGTGGCCGTTGCTGTGTCACCTACGTGGACCGCGTCATCGCCATTGAACGTGCATGGAACCTTAAATCGTTCGCTGATGTTTGCGGCCAGACCATTCAGCGCGACGTCCAATCCATCAGCCTCAAGTTCCGGCGAAAAGAAACCACGCGCGAGGTTTCGGGTAAGATCGATTCCTTCCTCGATGTAAGACACAACCTTGTCGGCGTCTGCGACCTCGGTGGCCGATCGACCGGCGAGTTTTTCGCGAAGGACCTGCGCAGCCAGCGCCGTCCCGGTCAAATGCTGCCCGAGACTGTCGTGTAAATTCTGTCCGAGCCGCCGGCGTTCGCGGTCAGCTACTCCAGCGATCTCCTGGTCGAGGCGTTCGCGCTCTGCCATTTCGCGTTTTAGCGCAGCCGTGCGATCGCGCACGCGCTCATCGAGCTCGTTCAAAAGCGTGCGCAACTTCGAAAGCAAGGTGGTAAAGACGGCATACGATCCAAGCGCCATGCCGATGTTCCATAACCCTACTGTGGGCACACCTGCAGCAATATCGGAAACTACCCACGCGGCAATGCTCAGAACGGAAAACGTCAAGCCCAACCAAAAAGTACCAAACCATGTCCCAAGCCCAATCGAAACAAGATAAAACAGCAAAAACGTTTGTTCGTAGCCGGTGAGATAATCCACATACCCAAGGCCGGCGGTGATTAGGAGGCAAACCGCTATGAGTGCGGGTCGTGATGTCGTTAGCCAATTTCGCCAGTGCAATCCAGCCATATTCGAGGACGATCCAAATGCGTTTGGGGCAACATAGGCCAGCGTTCGCATTACTCCATTGAACCCGATCCTGTGAAAAACGTTCACATCTTTTTCATGTCGGATTCCGTATGACAAACGATTTTGGGACTTAGGTCCGCCCTCAGGCACGACCTTGCCGACGAAGCCTCCGCACCGTATGTTCGGCACACGGGGGCGCACTGGTTTCGACTCATCGTTGGAAACGCAGGCGGCATGTCGAGGATGGTTCGTTGGCCTCGTTAAAAACCGAGCCAAAACAAATAAACGCAGATCACCAAGATCTCGCTCTCGCGGCTTAATTGACCGTGACGTTTGGAGTTGGACGCCTGCTACGGCGCCAAACGTGGACAGCAGGCTAATCGGACAGCGGAGTGACCGCGCTGGACGGTGAAGGAAATTCGTGGACGCTCGGGAGTCGGCAGTGTGCTGGTGCAACGTCGGCTTCTCAAAAATCTCACCGGATAAACATGTAGATGTTTGCGTGGATAGCGACGAGGACAGGGGTTCAACTCCCCTCGCCTCCACTTTCGCTCTTCGAGCGAGAGTGTCGCGCCGTAGGCTTGGCGAAGGCGGACAATTCCTTTCGAAAAACCGCGTCTCCACGCCTCCAAATGTGCATTTTTCTTGCAGCGGTGAAAAATAAAGCTTCACATCCGGGGGTCACTGGTGCTATAAAAACTATAAATCCAATAACTACTGTTGCTACCGCTTCTATGAATTATCGCCTCCTCGGTAAAGTTTCTTACCACTCAGCCATCTTGCTCGCCTGCGTCACCCTCAGCTGCCGCCCTCAGCAAGCTGTCATTCTTTCTCCCGGGGACA
>JBEEHZ010000163.1:0-3939 GCA_041167705.1 Verrucomicrobiota bacterium
GTTACAAAGATCGACAAGGCGACAATTTCCGCCTCGGCCAATTTCACGATGACCTAATTAAGAGCGGCAGCCTGCCGCTTTCAGTGATCGAATGGATCCTGCTCGACGACGATTCATCGATTAAGAAGGTGATGAGCGACAAGTGACCCGTCTTCGCAAAGCTAGGGCGCGGCAAGCCAGCGACGAGATTAGAACGACTCCAGTTCGTCTCAATTTCTCAACAATGCCAGTCTGGCTCAGACCTCAACTTCTCAACATTCTCCTCGTCTTTCTACTTTCCGGTTGCGCTGGCAGCAGTAATCCGCGGCTTGTAACTCCAAGTGAAGGACCGATCTCGCCGCGTTATCTGGAGGTCTATTCCGAGTTGCAGGCGGCGACGCTCCATTTTCCGGCCGGTATCTATACTTTAAACGCGGTCGATAAAATCGGTTACTACTACCGCGCGCCGCGAAAAATCGCCGAGCACTTCGGCGGCGGTTCATTTTGGCGGGAAGGCGGTATTTTCGTAAGCAAACGAAACCCGCAAAAGCTGCGCGGTTACGTGTTTCGCGCGGGCACTATCACTCACGTGGGTAACTTTTCGGGAGCAAAACATCGATTCCGCGATCAACCATTGGCTGCGGTGACCCCAGACTTCTGACCTCCGATTTCTAATTTCGGCCTGCTTCCTGCTCGAACTTGGCCCAATGAGCAGCGAAAACGGAGCAGAGTCGCCATTTCAAAGGGAGTTGGCCAGGGTGGAAATCCTTGCCGGTTTCCGACACGCGTTGGATTTTCGTTATCGCCGTTTGTGCGAAGCGGCACGGAGCGATTGGGAACGGCTGTTCCCAGGCAAAGATCCAGCGGACGCATGCGTCAGCGTTCGCGTCACTGCGAATCCGTCGGGCGCGACTCGCGGCTCGGGTTTTCTCAAATCGCGCAGACCTTCTGGACCAAAAGCGGCCACCAAGCGTTTGCCCGGTTTCGCGCACTAGCGCGCTTCTAGTTGTCGGTTTTTTCCTGGCCGAGCAAATTCGCAACCGTCAGACGTTGCGCCGGTCGATCAAGCCCGGCCACAAATTCCTGGAAGCGTTCCGAGAAAAGATCGTGGCGCAGATTCCAGTAAAAAAGGATGCCGGGCGAAGCGAGATAATGTTTGTAGAGATTACCCCAGCCACGCCAGATCGATTCATCCATCAATCCATAGATGTAGTGGAAATGAATCGTTTCCATCGCTTTCAAAAATTGGAAGGCGAAATGAAAAAAGCGCGCTTTGTCGTCAGCTGAAAGCGCTTCCAGATTTTCCAGCCCAATCCGCCAGATCCGGCCGCTCTCCGCGTTTTCGGCAAACGGCCGTGTGACATCGCGCAACGCGGTTGAGGCCGAGTCCTGGGCGGCAAGACGTGTGATCCGCGTGTTCCGATGCACTTGAACCGCGAGATACCAAAGCGATGCGACCACGCCGATTGAGCTGATCAGTTGCGCAACGGCGTTGATCGCTTCCCAATTCATTTCGGTTCTTCCGCCACCTTCAGGACGATTTTGCCGCGAGTGTGATGCGTCGCCGCCTGTTCCTGGGCTTTGACCGCGTCCGTGAGTGGCAAAACTTCCGAGACGATCGGCTTGATCTTTTTCTCGTCGATCAGTTTGCCGATTTCCGTAAGCTGCTCCCCGTTCGGTTTGACCGAAATCGACGCGCCGCGAATCCCATGTTTATCGAGCTCAGCTTGATCGAGCCGCGACACCAGTGTGGCAATGAATCCGCCTTTTTTCACGACGCCATACGAGCGCGCCAAGGTATCTTTGCCGACCGAGTCCAGCACAACATCGACATCCTTGGCCACGTCCTCGAATTTTTGTTTCGTGTAATCGACTGCTACGTCGGCGCCGAGCTGTTTGAGTAAATCCTGATTGGCGGTCGATGCGGTCGCAATCACTTTCGCGCCGCGCGTTTTTGCGATTTGAATCGCGAAACTTCCGACGCCGCCCGAGCCGCCGTGAATCAAAACAGTTTGTCCGGCGCCCAGTTTCGCCGCATCAATCAGCGCCTGCCAGGCAGTCAACGCCACCAACGGCACGCCCGCGGCCTCCACAAAATTGATCGACTTCGGCTTCATCGCCGTTTCGGCTTCATCGACCACATCGTACTCAGCGAAGCCGCCACCCCACATCGGATACGCGTAAATCGCATCGCCCGGTTTACACCGCGTCACCTTCGCGCCGGCTTTCTCGACAATGCCCGCGATGTCATATCCCGGAACAAGCGGCAACGTTGTTCCAAAAACCTTTGCGTATTTGCCCGAGCGAATCATCGCGTCGACCGGATTGACCGCGGCGGCGATCACTTTGACCAAGACCTGATTATCTTTCGGCTCTGGCCGCGGCGCATCTTCGTACTTCAAGACCTCCGGCCCGCCATACTGATGAATCACGATCGCTTTCATCATCGGTTTGTTTGTTTGCGCGACGACAGCGTTGATCGCACAAACAGAAAGAATCAGAGCAACAACAGGAAGGAGTTTCTTCTTCATAATTTTGGAAAACTTAACTCCTGAAACTCAATTAAATTCTGTTCATTCTGTCGAGGATTCTTCAAGCTCCGCGGCCATGAAAACGAAAATCCTTGGTATTGCTGCATTAACGTGCGGTCTGGCCGGCTTGGCTCTGGCGCAAACCTCTCCGACGACTACGACTTCGACAACGGCCACAAGCAGTGGAGGCAGTAACGCTCCTTACAACGAAGGTCCAGTTTGGACGCTAAGCATGATCAAGACCAAGACCGGACTGGACGATGAATACATCAAGCAAATCACCGGCACGGTGAAGCCGGTCTATGATGAAGAGAAAAAACAGAAAACGATCCTCGATTACAAAATTCTGTTGGGCGAGGCCTCCAATCCGCATGACTTCAACATCCTGATCCTGGTGGAATACCCGAACTGGGCGGCGTTCGATACCTTGCGCGAGAAAATGGACCCGATCATTGCAAAAGTGATGGGCTCGGAAGAGCAGCGGAAGGAAATGGCGGTCAAACGTCTCGACGTGCGCGAAATTCTCGGCATAAAAACGATGCGCGAGATCACGCTCAAATAACCTGACTGCTGATCGCTGATTTACTTCCACGGCAACGCGTCGAGATCGACGTTGCCGCCGGTGAGGATGATGCCGATGCGTTTGCCGGCAACGTCGACCTTACGCTCGGCGATTGCGGCGTATGAAACTGCGGCTGACGGCTCGATAATAATTTTCATCGTCTCCCAAATCGTCCGCATCGCCGCAACGATGGCTTCTTCGCTGACCGTCACGATGTCATCCACGTAATGTTGAATGACCGGAAAATTCCGCTCGCCGACATTTGTCCGTAATCCGTCAGCGATCGTGAATTTCTTTTCGGTCACAATTCTTTTCCTGGCGTGAAACGATTGCGCGGCGTCATCGGCATTCGCCGGCTCGGCGGCGATTATTTTGATTTTTGGCCGCATCGACTTGGCTGCGACTGCGATGCCACAAAGCAAACCGCCGCCGCCGATTGGACACATCACCAGATCGACATCTACCTCTTCGAGTAACTCGATCGCCGCCGTTCCCTGCCCCGCCATCACGTCTTCGTTCTCGAAAGAATGAATTAGCGTCGCGCCCGTTTTCGCAATCACGTCCGCGCAGGCCGCTTCGCGCGCCGCTTGATTTGGCTCACAAAAGACAACATTCGCGCCGTAACTTTCGACCGCGCGCACTTTCACTTTCGTCGAGTTTGTCGGCATCACGATGTGCGCCGGGATTTTTCTAAGTTTTGTCGCGCGCGCCAGCGCCGTCCCATGATTCCCTGATGAATGCGTGGCCACACCGAGTTTCGCAGTCGCGTCATCGAGCGCGAAAACGGCGTTGGTTGCGCCGCGCGCCTTGAACGCGCCGATCTTCTGAAAATTTTCGCACTTAAAAAACAGCGAGACGCCACTCGCT
>JBEEHZ010000164.1:0-2687 GCA_041167705.1 Verrucomicrobiota bacterium
GCGATCTTTAGTTTGATCAACGATCTGTTCCTGAAGGGTCTCCCATTTAAAGATCCGGCGCGCGTAGTCCATTTGTATGGCGGCGATAAATCACGCGATCTCGTGGATATCGGTGTCGGGGCGCCGCGCTATCAGCATTTTCGTGATGGCCAAACCGTGTTCGAGAGTTTAGCCGGTGAGAATTTCTTCGCGTTCACGCTGACCGGGCTGGGAGATGCGGTCCAGGTTTTTGGCGGACGATTAACATCCAACTATTTCGATGTTCTTGGCGTGCACCCGATTCTCGGGCGAAATTTTTTGCCCGAAGAGGAAGAGAAAGCAGACGTTGCCCTGATAACGAAAAATTTCTGGCAGACGCGACTGGGTGGGGATCCCAACGTTCTCGGCCGTAGCATCACGCTCGATGGCGTCGCGCATACGATTGTCGGTGTTCTGCCAAACATGCCGGCAAACTGGTTTGGCGCGAATCCAGTGGCCGAGGTATGGACCACCAAGCCGATTCAGCTTCCAGGCTTCAGTTACGAACGCCTGATGCGAGGCACCAGCTTCCTTCGCGTCGTCGGGCGATTGAAGCCGTCTGTCACTTTGCAGCAGGCGCAAGCAGTACTGACCTCACTCGATCAAAGTTACCGCGCTCAACATCAAAGCAACATCGACAGCGGCTTCGCAACTACTCTCAGAACCCTCCCTGAGGATGTAACCCAAAATATTCGCTCGGGTTTTATCACGCTGTTTGCAGCGGTTTGTTTCGTCTTACTGATCGCATGCAGCAATGTGGCAAATCTGCTGCTCGTCCGTTTCAGTGGACGCCGCCGCGAGATCGCTCTCCGGGTGGCAATCGGCGCTTCGCGTTCGAGCATCGTGCGACTTTTCGTTTTCGAGAGTTTACTCGTCAGCGTCTTCGCGGGAGTGGTCGGCGCTTTCGTCGCCTGGCGGTTGGTCCCCTTGGTCCCGACAATGGCGGCCAACTTTCTTCCGTTGGAAGCCGATTCCGTGACTAGCTTGTCCTTCCCGGTCCTGCTGTTCACAATCGGATTGTCGATCGTGACGGGGTTGTTGATGGGAATTTATCCGGCGATGCAAGGATCGCAGACGGACTTGGTTGATAGTCTGAAGGAAGGTGGCCGAGGCACGGCCGGCAGTTTGCGTCAGCAGCGTTTCCGCAAAATTCTCGTTGGCGCGCAGGTTGCATTGTCGGTGACCTTGTTAGCCGGCGCTGCGTTGCTGATCACGAGTTTTGTCCGATTGACGCAACAGAATATCGGCTTCCGTTCCCAAAGTCTTTGGACAGGGGCAGTCACGTTGCCGATTTTGCAATATCCCGATGCCGCATCCCGCCAGCGTTTTGTCGAACAAACACTCGACGCATTACGCGATGTTCCCGGACTGGAGAGCGCGACGGTCAGTGGCGATATTCCGCTGGCCGGCGGCAATCGTACTCTCTATGCACGCGCCGACCGCGATGTCCCGCCGGTCGAGAAACGGGCAAATGGTCCATCTCACGACATCGCGCCGGCGTATTTCAAGACTTGGGGAGTTCCGCTTCTTGCCGGACGTGAATTCAACGAACATGATGTGGCCGATGGTCAGATGGTCTGCCTGATCAGCCAGGCCGGGGCGAAAAAAGTTTATCCCAACGAAAATCCAATTGGCAAAACGTTGCTGGTGACGAGCCTTGGTGTGCCGTGCGAGATCGTCGGCATCGTTGGCGACGTTCGGTCGATCCGAGTTCGCGAAGAGCCGGGGATGGAATTTTACCGGCCATGGACGCAGGAAAACTTTCCGTTCGTGAACATCTCGGTGCGGAGCAATCTGAAAGTCGAAGCGGTCACGAGGCTTGTGCAATCGGCGCTTGCCAAAGTGAATCCCGGTTTGGCGATTGCCTTGCCGCAAAGCATGGACGCAGTTGTCGCGCAAGCGCTCGGACAGGCGCGTTTGATGACCTGGCTGCTTGGAATTTTCGCAGGCGTCGCGTTGCTGCTTGCCAGCATTGGAATTTACGGCGCGGTTGCCTACACCGTCGAACAGCGTACGGGAGAAATTGGAGTCCGAATGGCGCTCGGCGCACAAACGCGCGACGTGCTGCGTCTGATTGTTAATCAAGGAATGAAACCTGTGGTCATCGGTCTTGCGGTCGGGCTTACCGCCGCCTTTGCCCTCGGTCGATTGATTGCCGCGCAACTCTATCAAGTTTCCGCGCATAATCCGGCGTTGCTCGGCGGCGCGACCGTATTGCTCGCCGCCACCGCGCTCCTCGCATGCTTGTTGCCGGCCCGCCGCGCCACACTTGTCGATCCGGTCCAGGCGTTGCGAACGGAATAATACTGAGGAAGTATCTAACCACACGATGGGGTTGTGATGACTGACCTTCGTTTCGCCCTTCGCCAGCTTGGCAAAGCACCGGCGTTCACCGTCACCGCACTCGCCACCGTTGCGATTTGTTTGGGAGCGAACCTCGCGATCTTCGCCGTGATCGATTCGGTTTTGCTGCGCCCGCTTCCGTTTCCGCAATCCGATCGGCTGGTGACGATCTTCAACACGTATCCGAAAGCCGGCGTTGAGAATGACGGCTCGTCGATCACCAATTACTACGAGCGCCGCGGCAACATCCCGGCCTTGTCGAGCCTTTCCATTTATATGGAACGCAGCGAAGTCGTCGGCGAGCCGGGCTCGACCGAGCAGATGGG
>JBEEHZ010000165.1:0-4601 GCA_041167705.1 Verrucomicrobiota bacterium
GACAGTTCAACCGGGCGCGACCTTGGATATACGTTTTCCGGTAGATAAATCTTTTCAGGATTCTGCGGCTGAAGGTGGCAACCCACGCCCAACTCAAGGACGAGCGCTCGTTAGTTTTCCGAAGGGATTCGACCCGGCGCGAGCCTGGCCAATCCTGGTGGTTCTATCTACGACAGACGCCGGTCGCACCAACTTGATGGACGCGCCGTGGTATCAACCACCGGCCTTGGCGGAGGGATGGATCGTTCTTGCGTCGGACGCAACGATCAGCACGCGGCAAGATTCCACCAGCTGGCGGCTCGCGCTTCTCGCAGCGGCACTCCAAACCGTTCGCCGGGAATGGCCGCCATCCGCACACTGGCCGGTGGCGTTCGCCGGATTGTCAGGGGGCGCGAAACTAAGCGGCGTTATCGGCGCGATGCTGGCAAGCACGAACGCAGTGAAGCCCTGCGGATTTTTCCTCGCCGGAATCAACGACGATCGATTGAGCGTCGCTTACAAGACGTACCATCCTCCGGCCAATTTTCTGAACACACCGATCTGGCTGAGCAGCGGGATGAGCGATCAGCGCGCTCCATACACGGCCCACGAGCGCGTCCGCGCGTCGTTGGTCAATACCGGTTTCAAACGCGTCCGCCTTGAGACATTTCCGGGCAGCCACGAAGTCAACCCTGTGCAGGTCCAACTGGCGTTGCGCTGGTTTCGCCAGGTGGGAAAATTCTAGCCGCAGCGATCTCACGCAAAAAGATTTGGCGTGGTCGAGGCGGCCCACGATGCAGTCACGACGAATCCCCGAAATTATACGGCCGAGTTGTCCATGCCTTTCGAATAGACTCCTTTATGACGAGACGATTAGAAGAGCTGCGTAATACCATTGAGCATCGGCATGATTGCAAGGCCGAGCACGTCAGCTCCGTTCGGGTGGTTGAGATGGCGGGGTTCAGAAAAACCTGGCAAGGGGTGGTCGAGGTTTTCGAACTAACAGGCCATCCCGACGCGAGAAATTGTTACGCGTGGCGTCGTTTCACGAGCGCCGAAGGTAAATACATCGCCATATTGGACATTCCGCCGGTAAACTCCGCGCAAGCGGCTGTCAGATTCGCAATCGCACGCGGCGACGACGCCTGACAGACCGCAGTTTCGCGACGCGAACAAAGAAACGGGTTAATTTCGACCCTTCATCAGCACATTGGCCGACGAGGCCGCGAGATCGGCGAGCGGCCGCTTCGATTTTAGCTGAACGCGAGAAAAATCTCGCGTTACGTCACCGTCGCACAATCAATAGAGTTCAATCGCGGCGATATTGTCGCCCGCGATATCGATATTTGGGACGGGGCAAACCGTAAAAGATCACCGGAATGACAGCGACGGCCAAGGCGGCGATGCCAATCGTTATTTCAAACGGCAAAGTTAAGCTCGGTTGAGCAAATGACCGCGATGTCGCGGCAAAGAGCGCCAGCACCAGAACAACCAAAGCGGACGCCTCCAGTTTGATAAATCGAATCAACTTCTTGCTTCTTTTTCGACTGCGACTTTGCCGCTCTGTGCTTTCGACGATTGAGACAGCAGCAGTCGAAAGAGATGGGACTACTTTGAAACTCGACGAATCTTCAATCGGTGCAGGCGAGTGCGCAATGGAAACGCGTTCACTCTCGAAATTAAGCGCGCTCTTTGTCATGTCCCAGTTCCCCGGCGCGACAGTCGAGCGATCGTCGCGCTTCCCAATCAATGCTCTTCTACGCTGTTTTGCGGCGACGCAAAAATCTGTCGACTCCGATCGCGGCGCACAGACTCATAATTGGAAATAAGGTGGACGGTTCCGGCACGGGCACCGAGACAGTGCCAACGTTGGAGACTTTCGTTCCGGCATTCGGACCGCTATTAAGCGTGGCTTGAGCCGTGAACTGGCCGGTCTTGAGCTGGTCAGTGCTGGTAATGACCGAGAACATTCCGAGCGCAGCTGACCCGGCGATCGGCGCCGTGTCGGAATAGGTCCAGGTCAGGTTGAGAATGTTTGGATTGTCGGTCGGGCTGGTCAGAGCCGCCGTGGGTCCGACGAGTGCTTGCGAAAAAGTCCAGCCGGTTGGTTGCATATTGGAACCAGGCGCGATTGACCCGAAATCGTAAATGGTGAAGAAATCGCCGGTGTTAACGGTTTGATTGACCGTCACATTGGCCGAGTAATTCCAGGTAAAATTCGGACTGGAACCTGTGACCGATGACAAAGTTGGAATGATGTCAGCGCGGGCGGCGAGCGAGATCGCGCTAATGGCAGCGAGGAGGAGGAAAAATTTTTTGTTCATAGAAACCCTTTTAATCCCTTTTTCTGGAACCGCGGCGATCTTGGGCAGGATTGAATTCTAATGTCAATCATAATAGCCATAGTCTCTCGCCCGAAGACGATGTAGGAGAAAACCTCATCAGATGTGGGCTTTATAGGGAACAAGTCGACCGCGCGACCGCTCTTGTCGCAGTGCTCCTAGCGATTCTGTCCGGACCGTGAAGAACTCTTGCGAGGTTTTGCTTTCGCCGGCGAACTCTGGGTGTCGCTCGGAGCCGCGTTTGTTGGAGTTGGAGCTGGCGAAGCGCTTGGCGGCGGCGGCAACGCCATGCCTGATTGCGACTGGACGAGGGAAATATCCGAACTGTTGATCGAACCATTTACGGTCACGTCTTCGCGGAAATTATTCGCAGTCATCGGTTGTCCGGATTGAGATTGAGTTTGAGAAATATCGCTCGAATTAACGATGCCGTTGGCGGTAGTGTCGCCGACCAGGACGCCCATGGTGGCGGAAAAGTTTCCAATGTTCGTGTTGGCGTCAGCGACGCCAGTAAGTTGAACCGTGATATACTGGCCGGTCGGCACGCTCACATCGACCGAGCATTGATTCGAGTTCGGACCCGGAGTGACAGTTCCAGCACTCGCAACGCCACAACTGGTCACGGGGTTAGAGAAACTAAAGACCATCTTGTAAGAGTTATTTGCTCCGCCGCTGCGGCATTCAATGCCAGGGGAGCGAAAGGCGCTCGCGCTAGGGTCCGGGCTAAACGGTAAATCAATATCGAACGTGCCGGCGCTGCCGTGAACTTTTCGCGAGACGACGCTCGTTAGGTTTAACAGCGGCGAAGAAGGCAGCGGCCAAACGTAAGCGCCGCGACTGCGGGTCCAGACTGAAAGGGTGGTGTTGCCGCGATCGATCTGCATGTCCCAGATCATCGCGTGTGGTAGTCCGGTATCGAAACGATACCACGTCGGCGAGGCCGCTGTGACGTCGTTAGTATAGTACAGACCCCAGTCGGTCCCGGCGAAGACTTGCTGCGCGAATTTGGGGTTGGCGATAATCGAATCGACCGGGATGTCCGGCAAATTACCCGTCTTGTCGCTCCAGGCGAACGTCGCGCAATCGGCGGTACAGACGACTCGGAAAACGTGTCCCGGGGTCGAAGGCGTGTTGGCGCTGAATCCGCCGACCGCTGCATAGCCAATTGGTGCGCTCGTTGTCGTTGGATCGAACGCTACGTCGAGAATCGGACGGTTAGGCAAAATCGCGTTGGTGCCAGTGATGTCCACCCACAAGGCGATCGCGCCGGTGCCCAGGCCGTGACCGTACTGGACATTGCCATCGTTAGTACCAACGATCGCGCGCGTCTGGTCTTTGGGCTCAAACGCGAGCTGATTAATAAAGGAGCGATTTCCCAGCGTTCCCTTGACCAGGTTCATGCTGGCCGGATACCAGCCACCGGCACTGGTCATTGTTTCCCATACCCGCTGGGTGCCGACGATCAGGTGACCGCAACCGCTCGGCGGGCAATCGTTGACCGGGTCACCGGGAATGCCTTTGTAGATTTCGTACGGAAGAACGAAGGATTGAATATCGGGCGAGCCGGGATTGCTCCACGGGCTCGAGTCAGGAGCCCAAGTGGCAGCGGAGGTGGTACAATCACCGACGGCGCTGTCGCAGAAATTGAGCTGGCCGCCATTATTGCCCTGCCAGAAGCGCCCGCCGACTGGATCGATTCGCGCAAAAAAGCCGTCGCCACCCACGCCCATTTGCCATTGCACCGGACCGGTGGGACTGCCGGAAAATGTCACCGCACTCGATCCATTATCCTGCGCACCACCGTTTGCCTGCGGGTTAGCGGAGGTCGCGAAGTTGGCGCTGATATCACCGGAGTAGAATTCAATCGTATTCAAGCCGGTGTCCATGTTCACCCACGATGGTTTAACGCTTCCAGTGCCAGCGTTGGCATTAGTGGTGGAGTAAACGCCGCCGTCACTGCCGGCTAACAAAATGCTGGATGAGCCCGGCACGAAGGCGAGTGCGTGCTGATCTACGTGCACTACTTCAGTGTTACCGCTGTAACCGCAGGTCGTATCGTTCCAAGAGCTGTTTCCATTTTGCCAAAACCAAATTTCAAAAGTGTCGAAGAAGACGCGATCTGGATTATTTGGATCGACCGCTACGCCCTGGTCGTACCAATTCTGGCTGTAATCACCGGCGCTACCACTGCAGTTTTTCAGCGACGCGCCCGCCGATCCGGGAACCAGCGTCCAAGTGGTGCCTCCATTAATCGAGCGGTAAGCGCCAAGCTGGCAACCC
>JBEEHZ010000166.1:0-8371 GCA_041167705.1 Verrucomicrobiota bacterium
CCAACAGCGAGAATCGGCTGGTGTCGTCAATGATGTAAGACAAGTAAGCGAATTCTTTAAATTGATCGGTATTGTCGTGAATCGGGCTGTTGCTGCCGGTGGGATTTTCGATGCCAATACCGTCGTGCAAATAACTTTGGGTGACGTAATAGCTGAGTTTTCCGGTCACGCCGCCGCGTTCGAGGCTTTCCATGAAGGTATCGAAACTTCCAACATAGATGGAAGCCTCGCTGTTGATGAAAGCCGCGCCGTTTTTGGTGTGAATGTCGATCACGCCGGTTTCGCGAAAACCGAACTGGGCCGGGAGCGCGCCGGTCATAAGCGAAATATTATCGGCAAAGCGCGTCGCAAGCTCCGGCCCAAAGCCGGGAATACTTTCCGGCAAAAGCACATCGTCGATCCGGTATTGCAGATTGGCGTGCTCGCCTCGGACGTGGAGCTGACCGAATGAATCCTGCGCCACAGCCGGAAAACGCAAAATGGTTTGGTTGAAGGGCGCGTTCTCGCCTTGAGCCTGCGAATCGAGCCGGTCAGGGCCGATGGTGTAACGCGTCGCGCCCAGACTCGGCACAATCGCTTCCCGCGAGATGTCGAGTTCTTGGCTGGTAACGGTGACTTGATCGGCCTGGGCCGTTTTCGGGCTCGCCGAAGGCGAAGACGCGGGAGTTGGTGATGAAGTGGCTGCTGTAGTTGAAGCCGCCGGTGTAGAAACGGCTTCCTGTGCGGTCGCGATGTTCACCATCATGAACAACGCGACGAATGCGATTGGAAATTTTTTCATTAAAGTTGTTTGTCGATCTGGTTTTCAAAGTTGTGATTGGTTGTGGCGTTCGCGATTCAGGCGAAGCCGGTGAAAGCGGCGGCTCTGCGCAAATTGCGAGCCGCGATTCAGGCGAAGTGGCCTAACGATTACTCCGCGTGAAAAAACGCGGCTGAATTTGTGCTAGATGAGCGCGGGTGGCGCGTGCTCGAAAATGCGAGCGAGGAGAAACGCCGACTCAACCCACTGCGGAGTCAGAGCCGGAACTGGAGAAAATTGTTCGACGAGAGCCGGAACGCTGAGGAGCGGTGCAGCCGGAGAATGATTGTAGTTGCCGGAAGCAACCATCGTAATCGCGCAAACGTGATCTCCTCGATTCGCGTCCCGATGAACCCGTTGGTGCAATTGTGGCGAAGCACTCAGCGCCAGTGTCCAAAGAAAAGCTATGCAAAGAAGAGTGGCGACGACGGCACGGTCGCTCCTTCTGCTTCTCATTGGAAGCGAGCTTCTGTCCGCCTAACGAAGTTGGCAACACTTTTTTGCGAGATCACTTCGCCGATGGCACCGAATTGCCCATTATCCACCGGGAACACTTTGATCCTTTTCCTTCTTGTCTTTCGCCCAAAGGTGAAATGTGTAGGTGAAAACGATATAGCCCATGAGCCGGTCCGGGTGATAATTCGCGAAATAGAGCGCGGGATTCATCTGGAAGTCCGGCGTGATGTTCCAGGTGAATCCAATCGTCGAGGAATTCTCTTTGCCGCTCTGGAAATCAACCTGCACCCGCCATTGCTTATTAAAATCGTAGGCGTAACCGAGAATCGCTTCGTTTTTGTAACCGGCATGGATCGCGCCGACGATGACTTTGTGGTGTTCGGTGTAATAGCCAGTTTCGATATACGGCTGCGGATCGACATGACTGCGTGGGGACCAGTTGGTGAACCCGATTGAAAGCAAGTAAGGTTCTTTAGTCAAAAGACCGATTTCTGTGGCGAGGATTTCTTCGTTCGGTTTGAAGCCCTGAAATACGGCAATCTCCGCCCATTTTGTCAGGCCAAGCTCGGCTTGAAGTTCGTACGGATTGGCGATGCGCTCATCCTGAATTTGCAAACTGAGCGAAAGATCGCCCTCCGGTTGCAGATCCGGCGTCACGATTTGACTCAGACCTTTGGTCGTTGCGAATGATGAGGCGCAAATGAAAACGCTGGCGAAAGCAACGAGGAGATTGTCGATCTTCGCGTGGGTGCGCATGGTTCAACGAGTATCGCCGCCAGGGCTAGAGTCGAGCGCAGATATTTTCGATTACACCGCACGTTGACCGAGCCATTGCACCGCTAGCCGCGCGACCTGCCGCGCGTTTTTGAGCTTCAGCTTTTCTTTGATGTTGGTGCGATGTGTCTCGACAGTTTTCGGGCTGACGCCGAGCGCGTCGGAAATTTCGCGGACTTCGTGCCCTTTGCCGATCAGCTCGAAGATTTCGAATTCGCGATCGGTCAAGAGACCAACTGGGTCATCAGTCGAAGGCGTTTGTCCGTCTGGTCCGTTATGTTGGAGCTGAGCTGCGATCACTGGGCTAAGATAACGTCGTCCGCTTAGTGCCTCTCGAAGCGCAGCGGCGATGTTGTCAATCGCGTCCTGTTTTACGATGTAACCCATCGCGCCGGCGCGAAGTGCGCGCGTCGCGTAAAGGGCTTCTTCGTGCATGGAAAGAACGAGCACCGGGAGGTTCGGAAATTCGGCTCGAATAGTTTTAGTCAATTCGATCCCGCTTGTGCCGGGCAAACCGATATCGGCGATGACGAGATCGGGTTCGAGTTCGCGGATGAGCGCCATCGCGTCAGCCGCCGTGCTCGCCTCGCCGCAGACAACGTATTCTTGTTTCGAATCTATCAGGCGCACCAGCCCCTTGCGTAAAACGGGATGATCGTCCACTAACAGAACGGTTTTTTTATTTTGCTGAGCGTGCTTCGCGGACATCTCAAGCGGCCTGGCCTTCCAACCATTGCACGGCAAAGCGAGTGACCTGGCGGGCGTTCTTCAAATTCAGCTTCTCTTTGATGTGCGCGCGATGGGTCTCAACCGTCTTGGTGCTAATATGCAGCGCCCGCGCGATCTCGTGGATGTCGCGGCCTTTCCCGATCAATTCGAGAATCTCCAGTTCGCGATCGCTCAATTTGTCGGTCGGATTGGCCTGGTTGCTTCCGCTTGCAAAATTAGTGATTAGTCTCGCCGACATGTCGTGGCTGAGATATGGCCGGCCAGCGAGCACTTCGCGAATCGCGTTGATCACATTTTCCAGCGCCTCCTGTTTCATGACGTAACCTTGCGCGCCCGCCCGCAATGCGCGCAAAGCGTAGAGCGATTCATCGTGCATCGAAAGAATGAGCACCGGCAATTTTTGAAATTCGGCGCGGATGTTTTTGATCAGCTCGATGCCGTTGGCGCCGGGCAGGCTAAGATCGACAATGACCAGATCGGGTTTCAACCGGCGAATGACGGTCATGCCTTCGGCGGCGTCACCGGCCTCGCCGCAAATATTGAAACCGTCATCCGAGCTGTTGATCAACTGCTCAAGCCCTTTTCGAAATAGCGGATGATCGTCAACAATGACGATGCGCTTTGCCTTCTCCGGCTTGGAAGCCGGCTTCGGACTTTCTTTTACCGCGGGACCGCTCTTCACTTGATCACCGACAACGGCAGATAACACGCGACGCGCGATCCGCCTTTCTTGGGAGACTCGAATTCGAGACGCGCGCCGATCGATTGGGCCCGGTATTGCATGATGTGAAAACCCAGGCCCTGGCCGGCCCTTGGTTTCCTGCTAATTCCGACGCCGTTATCGGTCACACAGAAGACAAGATCGTTCTTAGCTTGGCGCACTTCCAAAACAATTTGAGTAGCGCGGGCGTGTTTGTTCGCATTGATCACTGCCTCGCGCAAAATCCGGTAAAGCTGTGAGGCCACCTTGTCGTCTTCAATGCTCACTTCGGTTTTCAACTCGAGACGGCAGGGCGTTTTCCAGATTTTTCGCTCAACCAAGGCGCGCAGCGCCATCGGAAACTCGGGGGCGTCAATCTCTTCTTTGTGCAGATCGCGCGCGATATTCCGCGCATCCATGACTGAGCTGTTGATCAACTGGGCGATTTTTTCCAAATCTTCCGTCTGCACCACCCGATGATCCTTGAGCCGCAAGGCGGTGGCGCGGGCCAAAAATCCGATCGCGGTCAGTTGCTGGCATAGTCCGTCGTGCAGTTCCTGGCCGAGCCGTTCCTGTTCGCGGTCGCTAATTTCAAGGATTTGGCCTTCCAGCCCTTTACGTCGCCTGATCTCGTTTTCCAGTTCGGCATTGGCAGAACGCAACGCCTTGGTCCGCTTCTGCATGAGGTTCTCCAGCAACTCTTTCGATCTTTGCAGCTCCGCTTCGGCCTTCTTGCGCGAGGTGATATCGAACACAACGGCCACGGCTGAATTGGGCTTATTTTTCGCGTCCAATACCGGAGACGCGCTGATGTTCACCCACAGAGTCGTCCCGTTTTTGCGTAGACATCGCTTTTCCATCTCGTACGCCTTGGCCTCGCTAGCAAGACGTCTAAATAATCGGCCGCTCTTATTCTGATCCTGGGGATGAGTAAGTTCGCGGATCGGTTTACCCAACAGCTCGGACGGTTTGTAACCGAGCATTTTGCAAAATCTTTCATTCACATATAAGAGACGTCCCTGAAGATCAGCGCGCGCCATTCCCGCAGTCGTTTGCTCAACAATCGCGCGAAGACGTCCTTCTGACTCTCGCAGCGCTTCGTCACCTTTTTTGTGTTCGATTCCATGAGTGAGCTGATGCGCAATCGTGACCGCGAGATTGATCTCCGAATCGCTGAACGCGTGAGGCTCATTGTAATAGGTCATGAACTTGCCGATCAGTTTCCGTTTCCCTACCAGCGGGATGAAGGCGGCCGCGTGAATCCGTTCCCGCCTGATCGTCGCTTTCAAGGGTTTGGGAAGATCCGCGAGATCGACATCGCCGATGCAAATCGGCTGCGGATTTTTGGAGTCCGCTTTCCACGGGGAATGACCTTCCACGGCATTGCGATACTGTTCGGACAAACCGCGCCAGGCCACGAAGCGCATCGTGCCTTTGCTGTCGAAAAGTAAAATCGACGCGCGATCGCAGCGCAACGCCGAAATAATCGCGTCCAATGCGGCGTCGTAGATATCATCCACTGACGTTGCCTGTTGCCGCCGCTGCACCAATTCATAGAGCGCCGATTGTTGTCGTGCCGCCTCTGCCAGAAGCTGCTCCGTTTTTTTGCGCTCGGTGATGTCGTAGAGGCAGTTGATCGCGCCGACGATTTTACCGCGGTCGTCCCTCAATATTTGCGGCGCGGGGATAACGTGCCTGCGTTCGCCATCTGGCCTTTCTACGATAATTTCCAAATCCTCCGGGACGAGTTCTTCTCCTCGCAACGCCCTCGCCATCGGACACTTCTCATGCGGCATGAAGCGGCCGTCCGGATAATAAATTTTGTGGGAACCGCAGAATCGCGGACCCGAACCGTTACGTCCCGGCTCGCAGCCCCACAAGTCGGCCGCGCGTTGGTTGTATTCTTCAATAACGCCATTCGCGTCGCACGCGTAAACGGCTACCGGGACAAGATCGAAGAGTGCTTGATATCGCGACTCGGAATGTTGAAATGCGAGAGTTCCTTTTCTCTCGGCTAAATTGAAATTTGTCGATCCGACTTCGGCATGATGTGTGGAATTGCGGGTTTTGCGACGCGTCCCGTTATGGCGGGCGCCGTTCGCTCCATTGCGATGGCGACCATTCGATTTAGGCGTATGGCCGGCCGCAAGTTTTGTTTTGTTCATAACCTGGAACAACGCGCCCCGAGTTCCCGATCTTACTCGTAAAAACCTTGTATCGAAAGGCAAAAAAGCGGACGCAGGAACTATCGAATAAGAACATTCCTTCCGGCGTCTCAGTTTGTCCCGAAGCGAGGCCACTCGGGAAGTCTTGAACCCTAGAACTGAACCGATTGCTATTAAATGGCACAGCTGTACACAAGAGGTGGCCCCCTGATGCGCAAGCTTGCCAACCTGATCGAAACTGAACTGGAAAGACAGGAGGTTTGCGCCGTTTACGATTCGCAGCTCGCGCGGGTGTGGCCTCGAAGCATGAGCGCAGGCAAGCGAAAGCAACTGATCAAGCGTTTTGCCACGCAGCATGAACTCGCGGTCACGCTTTACGACGTTGGCTTGTGCGCGATTTTCGAGAAACCGCAAGCTGCTGCGCAGAGCGCGAAAAGAGTGTTGGTGCTCGATGGCCATGTTGATGGCGATGGCGTAAAGCCCTCGCGAAAGCGGCGCAGCTGAAGTTCGCCGGCTGGGCTCGGTTCGGACAAATCGTTGATCGAGAGTTTCTTAACGCCAGGAATCATCCGCCTCGCGCGTAGTTATTGGGTTGACGCTCCATTGGATTATTGGAACGCTCGGCGGCTCAACGCGCCAATTCATGGGACGATGTCGATCTTGTCGGGGCAGAATGGACGCTTGCCGCCGGCTGCTCTTGCTGGTGCTGGCCGGTTTCGTCTTGATCACGCTGCCGCTTCGCGCGCAGATCGTTGAACTCGCTCCAACCATTTCGTCATTGGCCGCGCCATTGCCTGCTGACGACACGCCCACCGGCAATGGTCTAATCACCGGTCAATTCGGGCCGAACCATGGTCCGTTTGAATGTGCGATCCATCTCTCGATCCGCGGGGCTTACGACGATAACATCGCCCTCACTCACATGAATCGGCTGGACGATTGGTTCGTCCTGATTCAACCGAGTTTGATGTTGGGCGTCGGCGAGGTCGCGAAACAGGAGACATTCCTGATGGTCAACTATCTCCCGAACATTTATCGTTACGATGACCATAAGGAATTCGATTCGGACCAACACTTTGTCCGGCTGTCGGGCGGTTATAAGGCGGGCAACCTGACGTTGAGATTGAGTCAGGACGTGGCGATTCTAAATAATATCGTGCTCGCGGCAGCGAGCGATGAGCGATCCGGCCTCGGTACATCTACCGGGCGAACCGACCTCGATATTTACAACACGAACCTGAGCGCGAACTATAATATGACGCCGCGCGATTTCATTTTTGCCGAGCTAAGGATGAACAGGACCGAATATGCGCAGCCTCTCATCAGTTCAGAGTTGTATATCGCCGATCTCTATTTGAATCACGGTTTTAGCCAAAGTCTCGTGCTCGGTCTGGGCGTCGAAGGGGGTTATAACACGGTGGATTTTCCCACGCCTAACCAGACGATGGTGCGCACCAACGCCCACCTCAATTACACGCCGGGCAAGGAATTCACGCTCGATATCATTGCCGGCGAAGAGTTCCGGAATTTTCAAAACATCGCGCGCGGAACTTATACGACTCCGGTCTTTGCGATCTCAGCAACCTATTCGCCATGCGATAGCACGAAACTCGTTTTGGGCGCGAGTCGACAGATTTACAACTCGGCGGCCGCGTCGACCTTGCGGCCTGTGGTCACGACCGCGCAGGATTACGTCGATACAAGTGTGAGTGGGATGATACGAGAGCGCGTGTGCAAACAATTATATTTAACGCTGCTGGCTGGCTACGAGCATGTCGAATACTTCAATGCAATCGACTTGCCGATGCCACTCCCAACGTTGCGCGACGATTATGTTTACGTGCAACCTTCGGCCGATATTTTGCTGACACGCTATTGGTCGTTTGGCGGCTATTATCTGCGCCGGCAAAACTCGGGCTCGATTTCAATCGTCGACTTTTACAGCAACGAGTTTGGTCTTCGCACGACGATCAAATTCTAGCGCAGTAGCAAGCCGCGGGGTCTCCCTGTGATCAGGCCGCGTTCAACCTTGAGTTATGAAGTCCGCGCCGCAGGGGGTGGGCCGGTGGACGTAAACCAGCGAGATATTGGGCATCGAAGGCGCGAAGGGCTGCTTCGACAGTTTGGCCGATCCCGACAATTCCTTCTTCCACGCTCGGGCCCATGAGTGCAATCCAAAGATGACTGCGAAGGAACAATCGCGGCCGGCGCGCCGCCGAAGGGCTGCCCGGCTGCGCAGCGCAGTAAAGTTCCATTCGTTCCATGGCCGCCATTGTCGAATCGAGGACATTCGCCCCATTCGAACCGGACCCGTGGTGCTTCTTCATCTCACCCTCAGAACGCGCAACTCATCCTGCGTGGATGTGAATTTTATGCAAATAAGAAGCGGGGCCGATGCGTTCAGTCGGAAACTTGAGTTGCTTCGTAACTCGCAACCTCCCGCAATGACCATCAGATTTTCACCTATAAATGGATTCGCCGTTCATCTGATTGCCGCTACTGCTCGACCTGATCATGCTCCATCGCGATGCCAATACTCGCTCCCATCGAAGTTTCCGGCGCGGACAAACTCGAGATTTTGCGGCGGCTTGATCGCTACCGGAAATGGCAATCACTCGATGAGAAGCGTTATTGTCTCGCTTGCGGTCAGATTATTGAAGGCCGGGATATTCTGGTTGTTGGCGGCACCCGTGGCACTGGACCGCTGCGCTTGATCTGTCCGACTTCCAACTGCCATTCCATTCCGAT
>JBEEHZ010000167.1:0-5278 GCA_041167705.1 Verrucomicrobiota bacterium
GAGGGTGTAGGAAAGTGAATGGAACGTGTAAAAGGAAATTCCGACCGGAAGCAAAATATCGAGATGCGGCGGTTGATAGATGATGCCGATGCGCGCGACGAGCCATTGAAAATTCTGAAGGAGAAAATTTCCGTATTTGAAGAAGCCGAGCATGCTCAGATTCATGCACACGCTCGCGACCAGCCACCGGCGTTTCGCGGGCTGATTCTTCGCTTTGGCAATTTGCCGGCCGAGCCAAAAATCCATCGCGGTGGTGGAAAACAAAAGCGCGGCGAATGGCGGGTTCCAGGCGCCGTAAAAAAGGTAACTGGCGACCACAAGCAAGTTTTTCCGCGCCGTCCACGAACCGATGCTCCAGTAGAGCGTGACGACGATTACGAAAAAAACGACGAAAGTGAGCGAATTAAACAGCATGACGAAAGTGCGATTGAATTATGCTGCCGACGGCAGCAACCAATTTACGCCAGCCATATTGAGGCAGATGTTTAGATATTGTTTTGTCATCCTGCAAGATAAAGAACTGCATCGAATGGCGGCGGGATGTTCCTATGATTCCCCTCACCTCAATCCTCTCCCTCAGAGAGAGGAAGCCGTCTGCGCCAGGTGAGGGTGTCTTTGTATTGTGAGGACGTTTTTTCTCTTTGCACCCGGTGCAGGCGCGCCTTCATCACATCCGTGGATGCAACATTGGAAGAAACGACTAACGCAACTCGGCGACGTGGAGACGTTCGATTACGACTACATGCGCGAAGGGCGGAAGCGTCCTGATCGTTTACCGCAATTAATCGCCGCGCACCGACAGGCTGTCGCCGAAATGCGGACAAAAACGTCCGGGCCGATCATTTTGATCGGCAAGAGCATGGGCGGCCGCATCGGTTGTCACGTCGCGCTGGAAGAAAGGGTCAGCGGCATTATCTGCCTAGGCTACCCGCTTTGCGCGATGGGCGATCGCTCGAAATTGCGCGATCAAGTGCTGCGCGACTTGCGCACGCCTATCCTTTTCATTCAAGGCACGCGCGATCCGCTTTGTCCTCTGGCTTTACTCGAATCGGTTCGCTCAGAAATGAGCGCGCCGAATTTTCTGCATGTTGTTGAAGGAGGCGATCATTCCCTGCTCGTCAGAAAGAAAGATCTTGGAAACGGGACACAGGACGATGTCGATCAAAGAATCGCGAAAGCGATCAGCGATTTTGTCGCTCGGAACTCAACTTAAGGGCAACCAATTACCCGGTTGCTGGACAAGCTTTGTACCGTTGAGGGAGAGGTAAGTGTATTCCTGCAACAACCGCTCGTAATCGGAGAGAAGCTTCATCGCGTCGTTCGGCTTCAGAAAATCGGTCTTGATGGCGGCGTCGACTTGCGTTTTCAACAATCGCATCAATTCGATTTTGTCCCACTGCGTCATGGCAAGCACTTCGCCGATGGTGCTGCCGGCAATGACTTCTTCGATGTACCAACCCGATTCTTCATCAGGATCAAGGAAGACGTGCACTTCGGTGACGCGACCGAACAAATTATGCAGATCGCCCATGATGTCCTGGTAGGCGCCAACCATAAATACGCCGAGATAATAAATTTCTCCGGGAATGACGCGATGAAGCGGGAGCGTATCGCGAACGTCCTGAAGATCGGTGAACTTGGAAACTTTGCCGTCGGAGTCGCAGGTAATGTCGACGATCGTGCCCTGCCGATCGGGCGGCGTCGTCAGCCGATGAATCGGCATGATTGGAAACAGTTGACCGAGCGCCCAGTGGTCGAGCAACGATTGGAAGACGGAAAAATTGCAGATGTATTGGTCGCTGAGAGAAGTCTCGAGCTCCTTCACTTCGTCAGGCACGTAACGCAGACCGCGATGCATGTTGACGATTTGCTGGGCAAGCTGCCAATAGAGGGTGTCGATCTTCGCTTTCGATTCGAGGTCGAGCTGGCCGAAATTGAATGTTTCCTGCGCTTCTTCCTTGATCTGCTGGATGTCGTGCAAACTCTCGATCCGATTGCCGCGCTTGAGACGCTGTTTCACATCAAGAATGTCGCCGACCAGCTTGTGATCTTTTTCGGTCGCCTCAACTTTCAGCCGCGGCACCGTTTTCTCAATGGAACTGAAAGCTTCCATCACGAGGACGGAATGATGCGCGACGACGGCGCGGCCGCCTTCGCTCACAATGGCCGGATGCGGGACAGCTTCGGAATCGCACACGTCCATGATGTTCCAGACAACGTCGTTGGCGTATTCCTGAAGGGAATAATTGGCCGAGCTGTCGAAATCGCTGCGTGATCCGTCGTAATCGACACCGAGACCGCCGCCAACATCGAGATATCCGAGTTCGTGGCCGAGCTTGCAAAGTTTTGCGTAATAGCGCGCGGCTTCGCGGACCGCGCGTTTGATGGTGGAAATGTCCGGCACCTGCGAGCCGACGTGAAAATGAATTAGCTTGAGGCAATGTGCGAAGCCGGCGTCCTTCAACATTTGGCTGGCGGCGACCAGACTAGTAGTGTCGAGACCGAACTTCGCGTTCTCACCTCCACTCGGCGACCATTTGCCGGAACCTTTGCTGTGGAGCCGAACACGAATCCCGATGACCGGCTCGACGCCGACTTCGTTCGCCGCTTTGATCGTTTGCTCGAGCTCCTCGAGTTTTTCAACGACGATGACGACTAACTTTCCAAGTTTGCGACCGAGCAGCGCGATTCGAATAAACGCCTTGTCCTTGTAACCGTTGCAAATAATGAGACTCTCCGCGTCCTTGTGCATCGCGAGAGCGGCGACCAGCTCCGGTTTACTGCCGGCTTCGAGTCCAAAGTGAAATTGCTGGCCAGCATCGACAATCTCTTCGATGACTTCGCGCAGTTGATTGACCTTAATCGGAAAAACGCCGCGATACTGACCGCGATAGCCGAATTCCGCTATCGCACTTTGAAATGCGAGATTGACCGATTCGACGCGGTGGCGAAGCAGATCCTGGAACCGGATGACGAGCGGGAAACTGAGTCCCCGCGTGCGCGCTTCCTTTACAACTTCGAGGAGGGTGATGCTGCCGCCATTTTCCTGAAGCGGTTTGGCAACAACGTTGCCTTCGGCATTCACCGTGAAATAACCGCCGCCCCAACCGTCAACATTGTAAGTGGCGATTGCGGACTCGATGTCCCATTCTTTCATCTCTTCGTAACGCGCGGCGCCCAGCCGCAAGCGCACAATGATTCAGCGCGCCCAACATGCAAGAAAAGCGTGTGAGAATTTTGGAAAAACTTATTCACAGTTATTCACGCCGCTTGTTTTTCCGGCGCGCACGGATAACGTTCGCGCGGGGATGAACAAAACGGTGATCGAGGTGCAAGTGCGCGCAGTATTGCCGACGAGTGGCGGGTGCGCAGTTTTCATTGGAAACAACGACAAGGTTTTCATCATCTATGTCGATCAAACGGTCGGGAGCGCGATCACGATGTTCATGCGCGACATCACCAAGGAGCGGCCGCTGACGCACGATTTGATGGCCCACCTGATGACGGCGCTGGGCGCAAAGGTTGAACGGGTAATCATCAACGACCTGAAAAATGCGACTTACTACGCGCGCGCGATCATTCGCGCGGAAAACGAGTTGCAGCAGAAGAAAATCATCGAACTGGACGCGCGCCCAAGCGATTGCATCGCCATGGCGACGCAACAGAAAGCGCCAATCTACGTCAGCCAGGAAGTTTGGGACGAAGTCGACGACATGAGCGACGTCCTCCGAAAAATGGAGGAGGAAGGGCTCAAACCAGACCCCGAAACCGAGTCCGAGGAGTAGTCGCCGCGTCTGCGGCGAAATTAGAAGTTCAGCTTTACCTGGCCCTCGTGGACTTCAGTTGGGCACGGGGCATTCAACGGCACATCGGTTTGCGCGGCGCTCGCCTGCACCAGCTGGTTGTCGATCAAATATTTTTCGACTTCTTCACCACTGACATCAGGCAGGATCTTGCCGTTAATCTCGATGCACGGTGAAAGCGGCTGACCGCTCTTGGTTTCCATTTCCCAGCGGAAAGCCGGGTTTTGAATGATGTCCTTTTCCGTGTAGGGCAAATTGTATTTCGCGAGCACGGCGCGAACTCCGGCGCTCCAGCCGCAATATGTTTTCAAGTAAGCAGTGATTTGGGGCGTGTCCATTTCCGAAAGATAACACAGCAACGGAACTTTTCAGCGGCGAAACACATCCCTTTTTTGCAAATAAAAGATCGACAAGTTGATATCGGATTGACTAAAAGCCCTGCCGGGAGCTCCGATTTCCCTGAGGCCGTGTTTGACGGAGCTCCCGGCGCCCTAAAATTCTAGATTTTGTGCCGGAGCGGTCTGAGCGACTGGGTCAACTTTTGTAAACCCAGCTCAAGCCGTGTTTTGACCGTGCCGAGCGGTGCGCGTGTCACTGCCGCGATTTCGCGGTGACTCATTCCCGCAAAGAATGCGAGCTCGAGCGCTTCGCGTTGCTGGCGCGGCAGCACATTAAGCCGCCGATGCAGAAAGTGGCGCAAGTCGGAGCGCGAGATTTCGTCACCGGAGGAGTGATTGTTTTGCGCCGAGGCCGGCTGTTCAATATGCTCCTGGTAACGCTCTTTCGCCCGACAGTAAGCCTGCTTCCGGCGAAGCCGATCAATCGCGCGCCGGCGTGCGAGTGTAACGACCCAGCCGAGCAACTTGCCGGCCTTCGGAGAATAGTGATCGGCCTCGTGCCAAATCTGCAACAGGATATCCTGCAACACATCGTCGGCGTCGCCTTCTTCGTGGACGACGTTGCCGATGACCGATTTGAGTCTGCCACCGTGGCGCGAATAAAATTCGTTCAGCGCTTCCGGTCGATGATCGGTGATGGCTTCCATGAGTGCTTCATCGGAAACCGTTGCACCGTTGCTGTACTGCAAAGTTGGATTCAACATAAGTTCTTCCCTAACGAGTTTTTGTCGTTTCGTTTCGTAACGTTTGTTTTCGCACCTCCAACAATGGAAAAACGGCATCGTCTGCGCAATCGGTGGGAGCACCGGTTTAGTAGTAGGTCAAATCCTTAGATGCGTTGGACTTGGCGAAATGCTGCTCAGGCAGCTGGACGAAACTGCATCGCGAATTTGCGCCCGCCTGCGCTGAGACTGCGGGGTGGCTTTAAGCAGCCGGTCGAAATTGAGTGGCGAACTTTTTCAGCCGCGCCGCAAACTTCTCGCGCGGTCGAGTGACTACCGTTGATGGCGAAGAGTCCTCCTGTGGCAACATCGACATCCGTGCCAGCACGTCGTCGCTTGGAATTACCCAATCCAT
>JBEEHZ010000168.1:0-4156 GCA_041167705.1 Verrucomicrobiota bacterium
TCCCGTCGTCGAGCATTTCCTCATGCAAGCCGGACGGACGTTCTAATATGAGTGCAAGATCGACATCCTCCATCTTCGACCCGGCGCTGATCCGGCCGGCGATTTTGGACTCATTCAGAAAACTCAATCCGCGGGTGCAATGGCGCAGCCCGGTCATGTTCGTCGTGCTGATCGGTGCGATCTGGACTTCCGCAATCACGATCTTTCACTTCAGCAGTTTTAATTTTCAAATCACGCTTTGGCTCTGGTTCACATTGCTCTTCGCGAATTTTGCTGAAGCGATGGCCGAAGGCCGGGGCAAAGCGCAGGCTGAAACGTTGCGCCGCATGCGCACGACCACGATGGCGCGGCGATTGCAGAATGGACGCGAAGAGAAAATTCCAGCGAGCGCGTTAAAGAAAGGCGACATCGTTGTTTGCGAGACTGGTGATCTAATTCCCGGCGACGGCGAAGTGGTCGAAGGAATCGCGAGCGTGGACGAATCGGCCATCACCGGTGAATCCGCGCCCGTCATTCGCGAAAGCGGGGGCGACCGCAGCGCCGTGACCGGCGGAACGCGCGTGCTCAGCGACCGCATTGTCATCCGCATCACCAGCGAACAGGGGAACACCTTCATCGATCGTATGATCGCGCTGGTCGAAGGCGCGCGCCGACAGAAAACGCCGAACGAAATCGCGCTCAGCATTCTGCTCGTCAGCTTGACCGCGCTTTTCATTCTCGCCGTCTTCACGTTGCCGGCCTTCGCGCATTACAGCGAAAACGCGGCTGGTCAGAGAAACGCGGTCAACGTCAGCATTCCTGTTTTGGTTTCGCTCCTGGTCTGTTTGATTCCGACGACTATCGGGGGACTGCTCAGCGCCATCGGAATCAGCGGGATCGACCGGCTCGTTAGGCAAAATGTTCTCGCCACCAGCGGGCGCGCGGTCGAGGCCGCCGGGGACATTGATGTTCTGCTGCTCGACAAGACCGGCACCATCACAATGGGCAATCGCATGGCGGTTGCATTTCATGTCGCGCCGGGCGTTGAAGAAGGTCATCTCGCGGGCGCGTCGCAGCTCAGCTCGCTCGCTGATGAAACACCCGAAGGCCGCAGCATAGTTGTGTTGGCGAAAGAAAAATTTGGCCTGCGTGCGCGCGAAATGCACGAGCTCGAGGCGACCTTCGTGCCGTTCACGGCGCAAACGCGAATGAGCGGCATCGACCTGCACGCGAATGGGGCGCAGCCGACGATCAGCATTCGCAAAGGCGCGGCGCAATCGATTCAGAGTTTTGTCGAATCCAGCGGCGGCGTGTTCCCGCAAGCGGTCACAAAAGCCGTCGACGAAATTTCGCGGCGCGGCGCCACCCCGCTCGTCGTCGCGGAAGATCGACAAACACTCGGAGTCGTCGAACTCAAGGACATAGTCAAAGGCGGAATCAAGGAACGATTCGCTCAATTGCGCAAGATGGGCATTCGCACCGTGATGATCACTGGTGACAATCCGCTCACCGCCGGCGCGATCGCCGCCGAATCCGGGGTGGACGATTTCATGGCGCAAGCGACGCCGGAGGATAAACTCCGCCGCATTCGTAGCGAGCAAGCGGAAGGCCGTCTCATCGCTATGACCGGCGATGGAACGAATGACGCACCCGCGCTCGCGCAAGCAGACGTCGGCGTTGCCATGAACACTGGCACGCAAGCCGCGCGCGAAGCCGGGAACATGGTCGACCTGGACAGTAACCCGACCAAACTCATTCAGATCGTGGAGATCGGTAAGCAACTGCTGATGACGCGGGGTGCGCTCACCACGTTCAGCATTGCCAACGACGTCGCGAAGTACTTCGCCATTCTGCCGGCGATGTTCGGATCTCTCTATCTCGCGAAGGGTGCGCAGGCTGGTCCGTTAGCAGCGCTCAACATCATGCGATTGCATTCGCCGGAAAGCGCGATCCTGAGCGCTGTCATTTTCAACGCGCTCATTATTGTCGCGTTGATCCCGCTCGCGCTTGCCGGAGTTAAATATCGCGCTGTTGGCGCCGCCCAGATTCTGATTCGCAATCTTCTCATCTACGGCGTCGGCGGACTCATCGCGCCGTTCATCGGCATCAAACTCCTCGACCTCGCGCTGGTCGCGCTGCACCTGGCCTAACGAATGAAAACAACTGTGTTCGTCTTTGTTCCAGCGGCGCGTGAAGATTTTAGGGAACGATTGTCCGACTGTCTCGCCAGTCTTCCGGATTCTACCGGACCCGACAAACCCGCCGAAAACAAGCAGAAGAGGCCGGATTCTCACGCGTTCTGGACTTGGTTTCTGCCAAATCAGTCCGGCGAACCAAAACAATGAAAACAATTCTTCAGTCGTTACGCATCTACATCATCCTGACTTTGCTGACCGGCATTCTCTATCCGCTGGCGATGACGGGAGTCGCGCAATTGCTTTTTCCAAAGCAAGCCAATGGTTCACGAATCGTTGAGAACGGTAAACTCATCGGCTCGGACTTGTTGGTGCAGAAGTTTGAATCGCCGCGCTACTTCTGGCCACGACCCTCATCCGCGGATTACGCAACTGTCCCTTCCGGCGCCAGCAACAAAGGTCCAACAAGCGCGGATCTCAAAAAATCCATCGACGAACGGCGAGCCAAGTTTGGAAAGGACGCACCCGTGGATTTACTGACTGCTTCCGGGAGCGGACTTGATCCGCACATCAGTCCGGAAGCGGCGCGTTCGCAAGTCGCGCGCGTTGCGGCTGAACGCAACGTGTCGATCCAAAAAGTTACCACCCTTGTCGATCAAACAATCGAAGAGCCGCAGTTCGGTTTTCTCGGCGAACCGCGCGTGAACGTTTTGCAACTGAACCGCGCGCTCGATCAGTTGCGCTAAAAAAAAATTAACCAACCCAAAGGAGAACAATTGAAGCGAAATAAATGTCTGTTCATTGCAATTTGCGCATTGTTCGTCGGAATCGCGTGTGCGGTCCCGGCATCGCGCGCGCAAGAGGCGTCCAATCCAACCCTGCGAGAGCGGGCGAAGGCCAAAGCCCGGGAAGAAAAAGTAAAAAACGAGACTGCCGCACGCAAAGTGCGCGAGCCATTTTGGAAACGCCTGGATGAAGCGTTTTTGGAACAGTTGGGAACTGCCGCCTACACTCCGCCGGATCCCGGCGCGACGCCGACACCGCGCCGTATACCGCCGGCTCCATTCGATTCGCCGCCGTTTCCCTCAGGCGATTGGCAAATTGGCGGAAGTCCGATCATCGGTGATCCCGGTGAGCTTGCGCCTTATCCGTTGATGCAGGCGATCTACGACGGACCCGGCGGCGATGCTTGGAAAAGAAGCAAGATTCAAATCTACGGGTGGATAAATTTTTCGGGGAACATCAGCACGTCGCACCCATCCAATGCGAGCCAGAATGGAAATTTTCCGCTGATTTATGACGAACGGCCCAACCGGATGGAACTGAACCAATTCGTTGTCTACCTTGAGCGGCTGGCGGATGAAAACCAGACCGATCACGTTGATTGGGGCTTCCGAATCTCAACTCTTTACGGTCTTGATTATCGGTTCACGATTTCACGCGGCCTTTTCAGCGATCAATTGTTGAAAAACAACAGTTACAGCGGGTTCGACATGCCGATGGTTTATTTCGATCTCTACCTCCCGCAGGTGTTTCAGGGAATGAACATTCGGATCGGGCGTATCATTTCCGAACCAGACATCGAAGCGCAGCTCGCGCCGAACAATCTCATGGCGACGCATTCGCTGCTTTACGGATTCGATAACTATACCCAGACCGGAATCTTCACGACGACGAAGATCAACGATCAGTGGACCATTCAAGCCGGGCTTTCCAACGGCACTGACGTGGCCCTTTGGCAAAAAGATCCCGGCAATCAACCCACCGGTACGGTGATGATCCAATGGACGGCGCCGAATCAGATGGATTCGATCTACGCCGGCGACAACGCGTTCAACGATGGCAAATTCGGCTACAACAATCTCCAGCAAATTGTCGGTACCTGGACGCACAAGTTTAACGACAAAATCTACAGCGCGACCGAGGCTTGGTACATGTACATGGAAGATGCGATCAATCACCCAACCAAAGACGTGCCCTTTCAAAGCGGCTCGTTTCCAGTGCGAAGCGGTTATGCGCCGGAATGGGCAGTGTTGAACTAT
>JBEEHZ010000169.1:0-4588 GCA_041167705.1 Verrucomicrobiota bacterium
GTTGGTCCGAGCGACACGCTCCTGACCGCGTTCAAACGAATGCGTGACGCGGATGTGTCACAATTGCCGGTTGTCGATCAAAGCGGACGGGCGATCGGAATCTTGGACGAGTCCGATGTGCTGGTGAAAGTGCATCGCGAGTCGACCCACTTTAATGATTTGGTCAAAAACGCGATGACCGACAAGCTCGAAACGCTTCCGCTCGACGCGAAGATCAAAGATTTGCTCGGAGTTTTTGATCGCGGCCGCGTTGCCATCGTCATGGACGGGGACAAATTCCTCGGCCTGATTACGCGCACCGATTTGCTTTCCTATTTGCGGCTGCACATGCCGAAGTCAGCCGCGCCGCGCGAGCGGGAGTACAATTAAGTCTGTTGCCCGCGAATCACACGAATCTGCGCGAATGATTCAGAAACAAAACATGAAGTTCTTTTCCTTATTAGCGTCGATTCGCGTAATTCGCGGGTAAAATAAATTCCGATGAAGAAACAACACGAGTTTGCTACCCGCGCGATTCACGCCGGTCAGGAGCCCGATCCGACCACTGGCGCGATCATGACGCCGATTTACGCAACATCGACCTACGTCCAGGAAAGTCCGGGCAAACACAAAGGCTACGATTACTCCCGCTCGATTAATCCGACGCGGCTTGCTTACGAAAAATGTGTCGCCGATCTCGAAAGCGGCACGCGCGGTTTTGCGTTCGCTTCCGGACTCGCCGCTATGTCGACCGCGCTCGATTTGCTCGAAAGCGGTTCGCACGTTGTGGTCAGCGACGATCTCTACGGCGGAACGTTTCGCCTTTTCGAAAAAGTCCGGCGTGGTTCCGCAAATCTCGATTTCACTTATGTCGATCTTACCGATGTATCCCGCTTTGAGCCGGCGATTAAAAACAACACGCGGATGGTTTGGATCGAAACGCCGAGCAATCCGCTGCTCAAAATCATCGATTTGGAGGCGATCGCGAAAATGGCGCGCGAACACAAAATTCTTTCGGTCACCGACAACACCTTTGCCACGCCGTGGATCCAGCGGCCGCTCGAATTCGGTTTTGATTTAGTGATTCATTCCGCAACCAAGTACTTGAACGGCCACTCCGACATGATCGGCGGAGTAACTGTGGTCGGAGAGAACAAGGAACTCGGCGACCGGATGTGGTTTTTGCAAAACTCGGTCGGCGCAATTGCCGGTGCGTTCGACAGCTTTCTTGTCCTGCGAAGTTTGAAAACGCTGGCGCTGCGGATGGAGCGACATTGCGCGAACGCGCTCGAGATTGCGCGCTGGTTGGAGGAACAACCGCAAGTGAAATCAGTCAGCTATCCTGGTTTAAAATCCCATCCGCAACACGATCTCGCTCGCACGCAAATGCGCGGCTTCGGCGGGATGGTCACGATCGTTCTGAAAACCGATCTCGATGGAACGCGCCGGTTCCTCGAGAACACGCATCTCTTCTCGCTGGCGGAAAGTCTGGGCGGGGTCGAGAGCCTTATCAATCATCCCGCGCTCATGACCCACGCGTCGGTGCCGAAAGACCAGCGCGAGAAGTTGGGTGTCACGGATTCGCTCGTTCGGATTTCAGTTGGCGTCGAAGATCTAAGAGACTTGACTGACGATCTAAAGACCGCCCTCGAAGTAATTTGAAATTGTAGGGCGGCTATTTCAGCCGCCGGCGTTTCACAGAAACGCCCTACAAATCTCGTGCATATCGTTTAACTTCTCGCCTCAATGGGCAACACTTTCGGCCAACTTTTTCGCGTTACTACGTTCGGCGAGTCGCATGGCGGCGGCATCGGCGTCGTGATCGACGGTTGTCCGCCGAAGATCGACATCTCCCAGGCGGATATTCAGCGCGAGCTGGATCGTCGCCGTCCGGGTCAAAGCAAAATCACTAGCCAGCGGCAGGAGGAAGATCGTTGCGAAATTCTCTCGGGAATTTTCGAGGGAAAGACACTCGGCACGCCGATTGGAATTCTCGTGCGCAACAAGGACGCGCGGCCGCAGGATTACGCCGACGTCGCAAAAAAATTTCGACCATCGCACGCAGACTTTACTTACGAAGCGAAATACGGAATCCGGAACTGGCAGGGCGGGGGGCGTGCTTCGGCGCGGGAAACGATCGGACGCGTGGCCGCGGGCGTTGTCGCGCGAAAAATTTTGCGCTCGTTTTATCCGAAGATCGACATCGTCGCATACGTGAGGCAGATCCACGAGCTCGCAGCGAAGATCGACAGATCGAAGGTGAAAACTGCCGACGTCGATGCAAACATTGTCCGCTGCCCGGACAAAGCGGCGGCGAAGAAAATGGTTGTGTTGATCGAGGAAACTCGCGCCGAAGGCGACTCGCTAGGTGGTATCATCGAATGCGTTGTGCGAAATGCGCCGGTCGGTTTAGGCGAGCCGGTTTTCGATAAACTCGAAGCCGATTTGGCCAAAGCGATGTTGAGTTTGCCGGCGACAAAGGGTTTTGAGATAGGGTCCGGTTTTTCGTCCACCCGCATGCGTGGCTCGCAACACAACGATCCGTTTGAAATGCGCGGTGGCAAGATTCGCACATCGACAAATTATTCGGGCGGAATCCAGGGCGGAATTTCGAATGGCGAAGAGATTTATTTTCGAGTGGCGTTTAAGCCGACGGCGACGATCGCGCGCGAACAAAAAACGGTCAGCGCGTCACGCGAACAAACAAAACTCGCAGCTCGCGGTCGACATGATCCGTGCGTTTTGCCGCGAGCGGTGCCAATGGTGGAGGCCATGGCGGCGCTTGTCCTTTGCGATCACGCCCTGCGCCAGCGCGCGATTAGTTTCTCGAAAGAATGAACTCGCAACTGCAAGCCGCCTCCGGGTCGCCGCTTTGGCAGCTCGTTTTTGTTTCTTTCGCGCTCGCTTTAATTTTGTTCGAAATTTTACGCGGATGGCGGCGCGGCCTACCGCGACAGGTGGCGCGACTGGGCGCACTCGTTTCTGCATATTTCGCCGCATTTTTCAGCGGCAAATTCCTGGCTCCGCTTCTCGGAATGTTTGTTAAAATGCCTGACGCGTTACTGTCGATCTTCGCCGGCGCGATCTTCGCGCTCATCATTTACGTGGTGATCAGCGGGATCGGGTCGGCTCTTTTTCGGCGGACGAGTCAACATGGTTCGATGATTGTTCGTTTGCTCTATGGATCGACCGGCGCCTTGCTCGGAGTGTTCTTTGGTCTGTTCCTGGTTTGGATGATTGTGGTCGCCGTCCGATCGGTCGGTTCGGTGGCGGATGCGCAAGTGCGCGAACAAGCGAGCGATTCAAGCGTCCTGCATGCGGTCGACGTCCGCCGGCGTTTTCTGGGTGAAGCGAACGAAGACCAGGCGCCTTTGACCACGTCTTTGGCGCGTCTGAAAAATTCGCTCGAAATGGGAGTGATCGGTAACGCGGTCAAGAAGGTCGATGTTGTTCCGCAAACGACCTACGATGTCATCGAAAAGATTGGGGCGGTTGCGGCAAATCCCCAAAACGCGGAGCGATTTTTGTCATTTCCCGGTGCGCACGAATTGAGCGAGCACCCGAAAATTATTGCGCTTCGTAACGACCAGGAAATTTCGCAAATGCTGGCGCAGGGACGTTTACTCGAACTGATCCAGGATCCGCGCATCATCGACGCAGCGAACGACGCGGACCTGAAGGCACGCTTGAAAAAGTTCGATCTCAACGCGGCGCTCACTTACGCCACGCAGAAGCCGCAATGAAATACATCGCAACGATAGGACTAGAGGTACACGTCCAACTGAAGACGCGCTCGAAAATGTTTTGTGCGTGCCCGGTAGAATTTGGCGCGTCGCCGAACACCCACACCTGTCCGGTTTGTCTTGGTTTGCCGGGGGCCTTGCCGGTGATGAATCATGAAGCGCTGCGAATGACGGTCTTGACCGGGCTGATGCTCGATTGCGGCATCGCGCCCACGTCCAAGTTCGACCGCAAAAATTATTTTTATCCGGACATGCCGAAGAATTATCAGGTCTCGCAATACGATATGCCGCTTTGCGAAAATGGCCGCGTCCCGTTGCACGATCTCGCTTATCCGAAGGACGCGCAGAAAAATATTGCGACGCCGGACAAGGAAGTGCACCTCGTCCGCATTCATCTCGAGGAAGACGTGGCCAAGAGTTTTCATTTCGAGACCAGCACCGGCATCGATTTCAATCGCGCCGGTACGCCGTTGATGGAAATCGTGACGCAACCGGAGATCAATTCTCCGGAGGAGGCGTTCGCATTTCTCACCTCGCTGAAGCAAATTTTGATTTATGGCGCGGTCAGCGATGCCGACATGGAGAAAGGTCAATTGCGTTGCGACTGCAACGTTTCAGTGCGTCCGGAAAAGCAGGCGGAGCTCGGCGCAAAAATCGAGATCAAGAACATGAATTCGATCAGTGGAGTGCGACGCGCTCTTGCGTTCGAGATTCAGCGACAAACCGAAGCGCTCGAGCGCGGCGAAAAACTCCAGCAGGAGACGCGCGGCTGGGACGATGCCGCTGGCGAAACATTTCTAATGCGCACCAAAGAATCGGCGCACGACTATCGATATTTTCCCGATCCGGACCTTGTCCCGGTTAAA
>JBEEHZ010000170.1:0-3674 GCA_041167705.1 Verrucomicrobiota bacterium
ATGCGCCGTTTTCGTAACATTAACGCCAGCCGAAGAGGTCAAAGATTTCGGCAGAGAGCGGCTGAATAACTCGCCGCGACATGGCGAATGGGTCGATATCAAATCGGGCGATCGCACGATCAAAGCGTTCGTCGTTTATCCCGAATCGAAAAACAAAACGCCGGTCGTCCTGGTGATTCAGGAGATCTTTGGACTAACGGACTGGTTGCGCAGTTTGTGTGATGAGCTTGCCGAGAACGGCGTTATTGCCATCGCCCCCGATCTTCTCAGTGGTCAAAAATACGAAGACGGCGACGCTGCTGGCAAGGCAACCCACGCATTGCCCAAGGAGCAGGTCATAAGCGATCTGAACGCGGCGGCCGATTACGCCCTGAAAATTCCGTCCGGCAACGGCACGCTCGGGGTCTGCGGTTTTTGCTGGGGCGGGGGATGGGCTTTCGAGTACGCGCACACCAATCCGAAACTGAAAGCGGCGTATTCATTCTATGGAGTCGCGGTCGATAACGCTGACGATGCGAAAATGATTGCCTGTCCGGTGTACGGATTTTACGGCGAAAAGGATGAACGGGTGAACGCAACCATTCCGAAGGCGGTAGAGCTGATGAAAGCCGCCGGCAAGAAATATGAGCCGGTAATTTACAAAGGCGCAGGTCACGGCTTCATGCGCTCGGGCGAGCCCAACAATCCGCAAGTTCGCGAAGGCGACAAAAAAGCGCGCGACGAAGCGTGGGCAAGGTGGAAAACGCTGTTGAAGCAGCTGTAGATACATTCATGCGTGTTCCCCTCATCTTGGTAATTGGGTTCTTTCTTTCCGCTGCAAACGCGGGTGCGGGAGAAGTTAGCGGGCCATATGCGAAACAGTTGTCGCAGTCCGATGTCGCGCAAATCAAAGCCGTTGTCTCGAAACAACCTGGCATGCCACACAACGTGAGAAAAATCGAGGCAGTTCGTCCCGACCAAGTCGCCATTCAAACAGGCGGCAAAACCGGACTGGATTCAGCCAGCTATTACGATTTCAAGGTTTACAAACGTGCAGGCAAATGGGCAATCGATGTGGCGTCGATTGAGATCAGTACGGAGATCACGCCCAACCATCGCTTGGATTCCGACGCGACCGGCCGTTAAATCATTTCGCGCTCAGCATTTCATCCACCAACGGCTGGGCGTCGTAAACATTCCGGAGCGCTTCGATGATCGCGGCGGAATCGACACTGACGGCGCGCGCTTGTTTGTCGGTGTAAATACAATCGAGCACGAGCGATTGAATGTTGCCGTCGAAAATGATTCCGACGAATTCGCCGGCCTTGTTTACGACCGGGCTGCCGCTGCTCCCGCCAATGATGTCGGCGTCGGAAACAAAATTGAACGGCGTGGTCAGCGCCAGCTTCTCCTTCTTGTCGATCCAACGCTGCGGCAAATCGAACGGTTCTTTGTTTTGGTGCTCGGCCGCGCGGTCGTACATGCCTTGAAAATTCGTGAACGCCAGAACCTGCTTTCCGTTTTCTTCGTAACCGCGCACCGTTCCGTAAGAAAGCCGCAAGGTGAAGGTCGCGTCGGGATAGTTGCTCGATCCTTCAATCGCGAAACGCGCCTTGGCGATTTCGGCGTAGGCTTGTTGCTTGATTTCCTCTTGGATCTCCAAAGTCTTTTTCGCTGTGCGCGCGGTTGAATCGATCGCACGTGCCAGATCGATGAACGGATCGTGCGCGGCATCGACCGCCGCTTTGCCGCCGGCGTAAAGTTTTTTCCGGGTCGCGACGTCCCGGAGTTGCGTTCCTTTGATCAGCTCAAATGCGCGATCGTGCGGCGATTTGTTGCCGAGCACGGTTTTGACCAGCGAATCCTGCGCGCCAAACGCATTCGCCAGATCGGTCAGCGAATCTGTAAGCGTCAACAATTCGACATCGTCGTAAATCGGTTCGGCAGAAAAAAGTTCGAGCTCGAGCGATTCGCGGCTGCTGTCGCGAAATTCCTGGAAGCGTTCGTTGTTTGGTTTGGACCGTTCGTCCGCGGCGCGCACCAGTAGCCGCGCGTATTTGAAGAGCGTGCTGTAAAACGCGCGGGGCTGTCGATAGATCCCAAACTTTTGACGCTCCTGCTCGAAATAATTGTAGGCCGGCGCGTTTTTCGCGATCTCGGTCTGCGCTTTCTTAATTCGATCGTAAGCGCTGATTGTCGATCGTAACTTTGCGTCGCCGGCAATCGCGTCGCGCAGTTTCGTTTCGCGCGTTTGGAGCGCTTTCCAAATCTCAGGATCGAGCAAGCCGGCGAGGTAACCGTCGTAGCGCTTCCGATTGTTCGTGACCCCGAAATAGTCTTCACGCACGCGGCGGGAATTTTCGAAGGAGCGTTCGCCAAAGCTATGTAACAAAACCTCGCGGCGCTTGAAAAAAGACAGAAACCGTGGCAGCTCGCGGTCGCGCATGTCGGCCAATTCATCGAGCGTAAGTTGTCGATCGGTTTTGGCGGGGTGACCGCTGACAAACGTGAGTTCGCCATCGCCTGGTCCGCGCTGGCTGAATTTTAGATAATTGTCGATCTTCGCCGGCTGGCCGTTTTCGTAGGCGCGAAAGATGCAGATATCGAGATTGAATCGCGGATATTCGAAGTTGTCCGGATCGCCGCCATAAAACGCGATCTGTTGCTCGGGCGCAAAAACCAGACGCACATCGTCGTAGCGTTTAAATCGGTAAAGATGGTAAGCGCCGCCCTGGTAAAGCGTGACCACGTTCGATCGCAATCCCGTTTTGTCTTTGCTTTCTTTTTCGATCGTCGCGATCGCGGACTTGCGCGCATCGGAAGCCTTCTCGCTCGTCATGTCCGGTTTAACCGCGGAATTCACGCGCGCGGTCACGTCTTCGATCGACATCAAGACGTTAAGCTCGAGATCGACGCATTTTTTCTCCTCCGCCCGCGTCCGAGCATAAAAGCCGTCGCGGAGATAGTTGTTCTGTTCGTCGGAGAATTTCTGGAGCGCATCGGCGCCAACGTGATGATTGGTGATGGCCAAACCGTCGGCGGACACAAACGAACCGCTGCCGCCGGAACTGAAGCGCACGCTCGATTTTTGGAGATGATCGAGCCACTGTTTCGTCGGTTCGAAACCATATTTTTCCTTTAATTGTTTCGTTGGCGGCGCGTTGTAGGGCCACATTCCTTCGTCGCCAAACGCGCGATCGCTCAGGCTGGCCAATAATGCGCACAGAAAGAATAGCGCGAAGATATTTCGCATTCGCCACGATAGTCCCGATGCGGTGGCCGACAAGCTAGCGCTTGCGGATGCGAACCAGTCCGGGAATCGCGGTGGCGCCGAGAACCAGAAGCACGGCCAAAATAATCGCACACTCAACGACTGCGAACGCAGCCCACGTCAATTTTGCTAAAGCGTGCACCATTATGAGCAAAGACCGCGGAGCGCGCTTCCCGGTTACAAAAAACTTGTCGCACCTGGGTGTAAGCGAACTCGACCGTGGACATCGCCCGACAGCAGTATCACGATTGGACCAGTGTTTGGCATTAAACGTCGAAAGGTTGACCGACTCGATTTCATTGTCGCCGGCGCGCAGAAGTCGGGCACGACCGCGCTGCATTATTTTTTGAAAAAGCATCCACGGATCGCGCTGCCAGACCGGGGGGAGATGCATTTCTTCGATGACGAAGAAATTTTCTCGCGG
>JBEEHZ010000171.1:0-2770 GCA_041167705.1 Verrucomicrobiota bacterium
GTGCCTGCAGTGCCGTGCGTTTTCCGCGAAACAGCACCCACCAGAATCGGATCGAACACGTAACCTTGCGCGACATCGATCAGGTTGAAGAACAGACCGCCGAAGTTGAAAACAGGATCCGGCGGAACGCTGTTCGCCTGCGCCTGAAGCGTCATCGTGCTGGCCGTCACTTCATGCAACCGATTGTCGATAGCGCCGGGCTCGCTCACATCCGAGAGCGGAACGTAGATGGTAATATTGCCGGCCGGGCCGAGAGTCGATTGGCAATTAGCCGCGGGGAGTTGCGTCCTACCCGGATAAGTAAGAACGCCGCCGCCCCCGACGAGTTGAACCGCATTTTCTCCATCAAAGCATTGGAGCGCGGCGCCGTTCAACGACTCGGCGTAAACATGAAAATTCTTACCGCCATTTCCGTCACTGCTTGAGGGCACGAACCATTGTGTATGCCAGACAAGATCGATATCGGGGTCCTGCGCGGTGGTCGGGGCTAGACTCAAATTATTTAACTGCATGAAAACTTTGTAACAGGGCGCGGCCACGGAACACGGCGCGGATGTGACTTTCGTGATGCTGGAACTGAGAATGTCTAGCTGCGGCATGTTTGCGCTGCTGGTGCCGGCGACTTCGTATTTGCCGTCGCCGGTTGGATCGAGCACTCCGTTAAACGGCGTGATTCCCGGAATACTCACCAGCGATGGCGAAGCGAACAATCCAGTGCCGCCGTTTTGATGAACGTACATGGCGTGACCCGCCAACAAACCACTGAGGTTGTTCGAATCGGCATAACTAATATGCGCTTCACCTTTCGGTCCGGTGCGCATTTGCAAATAGTCGCCCAGCGCGCGACTAGCGTTGGCGCATTGGCCGCCGACCAAAGTTTGAACAGCGCCGCGGTGAACATGGTGCGCACTGGCGCGAACCGGCGGAGTGAAAACAACCCCGCTGGGATCGTGGGCGTTGAGCGACTGAACCACCCAAACACTCCACAAACCATTAACCGAATCCGGGCCATTGATATTTTTGCCTTGTGAGGGAGGAATCAACGCGTTTTGGCCGCAGCTCTGATCGTCCGGATTGCTCAGCGCGGGCGTGCCATACCAAGCAATGTTAACGCGGCCGTCATCGCCCGCATTTGCCCAAGCAAAGACGTTGTTGTGCAAAACGCCGTCGGCCGAGCCGGAAGTATCGATTTGGATTGGCGCGCTCCACGTGTTGCCCTGGTCGGTCGAATAAGAGAATTTCAAAACCGTATCGCCAGTGATGTTGCCGCTTCCGTCGATCGGAGCCTGCTCCCACACGGCGTAAAGATTACCGGACTTATCAATGGCGAGTGTCGGAAAATTAGCGCCGGTTTTTTGATTTGCGCCGAGATCGGCGACCGGAAGGTCCGTGCAATTCAGTCCGCTCGGGTCGCTCATGTTCGCTACCGGCGCTCCGAACGCGACCGGAAAACAGCGTCCGAGTAAAATTTTATTCAACGCCACGTTGTCGTGGACCACGAAGATGTGCTTCACCGGGTTTGGCAACGTTGCGTATACGCCGGGAGTGATCGGCTGCCCTAATGTGGTCGCGACGGGGCTGACTTCATTGTTGCCCATGATCGCTTCATCGCAGCCGCCCACCGCGCTGACGTGATTTGCCGGACCAAACTCGATGCCGGCCGTCGGCTCCAATCCGGTGACGGGCGATCGATACATCACGAGCACGTTGTTGGCGACACTGCTGCCGCACACCGGGCTGCCCGGCCCGATTTCGTCGTTAGTCAAATAAACGCTGCCGCCGTTTAACGGATCGCCGTCGATCGCGTACCATTGTCGATCTACCGCGGTGTCGGGTACACCGGTGTTGCTGCATGTGAAGGTGGCGCCGAAATCGTCCGAGCGTGAAGTGCTAAAATTCGCCAGCGTCAGATCGTTGAAATACAAACGTCCGAGCGGATCGACGGCGATCTCACTGTCTCCGCCGCCATGGCAGGTCGTAACTTTTCCTTCCAACGGCGCTGCGCCCACGACCCATTTGAAAGTTTTGCCGCCATCCAGCGAATGCCAAACCCAACTCGTGTCCGCGGAAAGCGAACCGGGCGCGCTTGTGTAAATGCGATCCGGATTTGTCGGATCGATTCGAATCGATTCTTCGAACCCAGTCCCGCCAATGCCGGCGATGATCGGATGGCCGAACGTCGGAGTGTTTGCCGCAAAAGCGATCTTCGGATTCAAATTTACGCGTGGATGCCCGACGGAGTCTTTGTTTCTGGCGAGTTGAGCGCGTCCAAAATTTAACTTCTCCAACGCGAGCTTGAATCCACCTTGGTCCGGCGGCTTTGCCGGCTGGAAGCTCTGCACCATTAAGGCGGCGCCGATTGCGCTAAGAATCACGGTTGTTGCGCGGCGCAAGTTGAGATTTCTTTTCATGTGAATTTCCAGTCTAGGACAATGATCTTCTTCTAAGGAGATTTTTTTTGCCCACGCTCTAAGATCGGATTTTGTTGGCTTTGAGATCGCCACTGCGCGCAAATTTTTGCCTAAGGCCCGGCACATTGATTTGTCGGGTCGTGGATGCTAGGTAGCCTCGGTCCGAAGCCGGACAGGCACCGTTTCGCAATGACTGCAAGGAATTACAAGGACACGCTCAATCTCCCGCGCACGGATTTTCCGATGAAGGCGAACTTGGCGACACGCGAGCCGGAGTTGCTCAAGAGTTGGGACGAAGCCCGGCTTTATCAGCAGATCCAGCAGTCGCGCAAAAACAAGGAGCTGTTCGTGCTTCACGA
>JBEEHZ010000172.1:0-3487 GCA_041167705.1 Verrucomicrobiota bacterium
TTACCGAGCGCGACGATAAAAACGCCCCGCCCGTCGCGATTGTCTCCGAAAGTTTCGCCAAGCAGTATTTTCCGGGTGAAAATCCGATCGGCAAGCGGATCACTCCAAATGGCTCGGTCGATGGCAAACCGCCGGTGCGCGAAATCGTCGGCCTAGTGGCCGACATGCATTTGATCAGTCTGAAAGTTGCGCCACGGCCGCAGATTTATATTCCGCATCAGCAGTTCGGAATCCATTCGATGTCGATCTTTGTTCGAACGGCGATCGATCCTCAATCGTTCACGACTACGTTGCGCCGCACCGTCGCGGAGATCGACAAGGACGTGCCGATTTATCGGACGCGAACATTGACCGATTACATGTCGCAATCGATCGCCCAGCCGCGGTTGAACGCGATGCTCGTCGGATTGTTCGCGCTCATCGCGTTGCTTCTCGCCGCCGCCGGAATTTTTGGCGTGATGAGTTACTCGGTCACACAACGCACGCAGGAAATTGGGATTCGCCTCGCGCTCGGCGCGCAACGTTACGACGTTCTGCGTCTCATCGTTGGTCAGGGAATGCGGTTTGTCGGCGTTGGCGTCGTCCTTGGATTGATCGGTGTTTTTGTCTGCACCCGCCTCTTGCAAAGTTTGCTTTTCGGAATTGGCGCGACCGATCTCGGAACAATGTTCGCCGTCACGGTGATGTTGACCGCGGTTGCGTTCGTCGCCTGTCTTTTGCCGGCGCGCCGCGCCTCACGCGTCGATCCCATTATTGCCTTACGCCAGGAATAATTAACCATGCAAAATCTTCGCCATTCCCTCCGCAGTTTGCTCAAACAGCCGCTCTTCAGTGGAATCGTCGTCCTCACCTTTGCGCTCGGCATCGGCGCAAACAGCGCGGTGTTCAGTGTCGTCAACGCGGTCATGTTGCGGCCACTCCCGTTTCCTCAGCCGCAAAACCTCGCCATGCTTTTGCTTTACGACATGCATGCCGGCGCGGCCGAGCTCAATGAAGACCAGACCTGCTCCGATCCGGACTTTGCCGATTGGCGCTCGCAAAATCGTGTCTTCGAGCAAATGGCGGTTTACACCAATAACAGTGTTACCACCCTGACCGATGGCGGGGAAGCGACCCACGTCCAAGGCGAGGCCGTTTCGGCGAATCTGTTTTCAGTACTTCGGGTCCAGCCGATCCTGGGTCGCGGTTTTCTTCCCAACGAAGATGACCCGGGAAATCGCGTGGTCATTTTGAATCACGCCTTCTGGCAGCGACGGTTCGCCGGCGATCCGAAGATCATCGGCAAGGCCCTGACCTTTAACGGAGAAAAATTCGAGGTCGTCGGAGTGATGCCCGACCGATTTGAATTTCCTTTAGGCAAATTCAGCCCGGAGGTCTGGACGACGATGTCGATGTTGCGCGAGTCGAAGGACGGGGCCAAACCGATGACCGAACAACGCGGCAACGATTTTCTAAAATGTGTCGCCCGCCTCAAACCGAACGTCTCGCTTGACCGGGCGCAGGCGAACTTCGACACGATCAGTGCGACGTTGCGCCAGCAATATCCGGATTCGAACACAAACGTTGGTGTGAAAGTGGTGCCGCTGGCAAGGGCAATAGTCGGCGACGCGCATGCGGCTTTGTTGATGCTTTGCGCGATGGCTGGATGCGTTTTGCTCGTCGCCTGCGTCAACGTGGTCAATTTGCTGCTGGCGCGCTCCGTTTCGCGCCAAAAAGAGATCAGCATCCGGACTGCGCTCGGCGCCGGGCGCTGGCACATCGTAAAACAACTGTTGTCCGAGAGCATACTTCTGAGCGTCGCCGGCGGCGTCATCGGATTGATGATCGCGATCTGGGCGCTCGATTCAGTGAAAGCATTTTTGCCGGCGAACATTCCACGGATCGCCGAAGTGTCGCCCGATCTTCGCGTTATTGCATTCACCGCGCTTGTTAGTCTCGGTGCCGCATTGTTAGCCGGACTTTTGCCAGCGTGGCGCGCATCGCATCCGAACATCACCGGCTCGCTGAATGAAAACGCCCGCGGATCGAGCGAAGGCGTGGACAGCGGCCGGACCCGCGCCGTTCTGGTGGTTGTCGAGATTGTGCTTGCGCTGGTGTTGCTCGCGAGCGCCGGATTGCTCGTCCAAAGTTTCCTCCGCCTGCAGAAAGTGCATCCCGGTTTCGATCCGAACAATGTCGTAACGGCGCGAGTGGCCTTGCCTGATTCGGGATATAGCAAGCCGGAACAGGCCGCGGCGTTTTTTAAGAAATTGTTCGCGAACATGTCTGCAGCGCCGGGAATCAACTCCACCGCCGGCGCGTGGTGGATTCCGCTCAGCGGCAGTGAAATTGTCTTCACTTTCAACATCGACGAGCGGCCAGTATCGAAAGCGCAGCAGCCGCAAGCGCAAGTCAACGTCGTCACCACCGACTTTTTCAAAACCGTGCGAGTCCCGCTTTTGCGAGGTCGCGACTTCAATGCGCATGACGACTACCACGCGCCCCGGGTTGCAATTGTAACGGAAAGCTTCGCCAAGGAATTTTTCCCGAATGAAGATCCGATCGGTAAGCGGATCACGCCAAATGGATTAGCCGAGCCCGGCGACCCGCCGTCGCGCGAGATCGTCGGTGTCGTGGGAGACCTGCATCTGATCAGTTTGGGCGCGGCGCCGAAGCCGCAGATTTATTTGCCCGAGGAGCAATTCGGTCTCGGGATGATGTCGATCTTCGTCCGCACCCAAATGAGCCAATCGGCGCTAATGACCACGTTGCGGCGCGCAACCGATCAAATCGACAAAGACGTTCCAGTTTATCGGATGCGCACGTTGCCGGATTACCTTTCCCAATCAATCGCCCAGCCGCGATTGAACGCGATGCTGGTCGCCCTTTTCGCGCTCATCGCGCTGCTTCTCGCCGCTGCCGGAATTTTCGGAGTGATGAGCTACTCCGTCACGCAGCGCACTCAGGAAATTGGAATTCGCCTCGCTCTGGGCGCGCAACGCTACGATGTGCTGCGCCTGGTCGTGGGCCAGGGGATGCGTTTCGTCGCTGTTGGTTTGCTCCTGGGTTTGATTGGCGTCTTTGCCTGCACGCGTTTGCTGCAAAGCTTGCTTTTCGGCGTCGGCGCAACCGATCTGCCGACTATGCTTGTCATCACGATAATTCTTACCGCGGTCGCCTTTCTCGCCTGTTTGTTGCCAGCGCGTCGCGCAACCCTGGTCGATCCCGTTCAAGCGCTGCGTTCCGAATGAATTTCCCCAAATAACTCAACCCGCCCCTCACATGAACGATATCCGTTTCGCATTCCGTAAACTTCGACAATCACCCGCGTTTACTTCGATCGCCATCATCACGCTCGCGCTCGGCATCGGGCTCAACACCGCGATCTTTAGTTTGATCAACGATCTGTTCCTGAAGGGTCTCCCATTTAAAGATCCGGCGCGCGTAGTCCATTTGTATGGCGGCGATAAATCACGCGATCTCGTGGATATCGGTGTCGGGGCGCCGC
>JBEEHZ010000173.1:0-7650 GCA_041167705.1 Verrucomicrobiota bacterium
ATTGCCGTTCGGTCCTTACCTCGCTTTCGGCGCGCTCACCTGGATGTTCTTCGGCGGAAAGTTCGTGCAGTGGTATTTGCAATTGGTGAATCCGTTGTAGGGGCGGAATCGTCGCTCTTAAGAAAGGAAAGCGGTGTAAACGCGAACCATTGTTGCCAATGACATTTCACGATTTCTTCCAACACTTGCGCCCAGCGCTGCATCGCGTCCGCGATTACTTCGTCGCGCGATCCGCCGCCGCGGGAACAAACGATCGGCTCGCGAGCGATAATCTTGTATTTGCGATAACCAGTCCGGACGATGAAGAGCGGATAAATCGGTGTCTCGGCTACGAGTGAGAGAACAAACGGTCCGTTTGGTAGAAAAACTTCGCGGTCAAAAAATTTCACGGGTGCCCGCGAGACTTTGCCCGTGACGCGATCGCCTTGAATCGAAATGATCTCGCCGCCGCGCAAAGCGTTTAGCAAATCGAGCGCGAGCGAAGTGCCATCGCTGCTGTAGCCCACCTTGACCGCGCCTGAGCTGGATTGTTGCAAGGCAAGATCGACATGTTCCGCCGCGAGCGCATCCGGCTCAGGCGCGCGGACCATTCTGATTCGGCGATGGAATTTTTCAGCAAACAGCGCCGCGCCTAAATCGTAATTGCCCATGTGCGCGGTCAGAACGATTCCGCCTTTCGCCGCGGCCAGCTGATCCAGGAACCTTGCGCGCTCGAGTTCGTACCGAAACCGTCCCTTCGACATCCGATAGGCAGTGGCATCGGTCAGAGACCATCCGAAATTCGAGAACACCCGAAGGACGCGCAGGTAATTTCTGACTCGCCACGAACCGGGACGAATCAGGCGCAAATTTCGCAGCAGTGCCTTGCGCGCCGGCGCCGCGATGAAAAAAAACAGGAGTGTTGCAACCCAGATTATTGGTCGATGGAAAAGCCCCGGAAGCTTGCGCACCGCCCAATCGACAAATTTTCTCCAGAAAACTCCGTGCACGGCCAGCCCGTGCCACCAGCGTCGCTCAGCGCCGGTCACGCTTCCGCCGGCGTGACCGCGGACCTTGGTTTGGCCGGCGCGGTCGCCGTCGAGGCAAACATCAGCCGCAGATTCGTTAGTTCCGCTTTCCACCAACGCAATAATCCTTTGCGCAGCAATTTCGTCACGCGAAAATCTGGCACGAACCCGTCGTATAATTCGCGCCAACCGGCATTGTGCTTTGCGAAATGACCGGTAGCGAGCCGGCGTTTCGCCAGCGCGACCAGACGGCGATTGTAAAACTTCATCACGCTCGCGGCCATTTGACCACGCGTTCCATAAAACGGCAATTCGAGAAAAGCTTTCTCCGGATCTCGGTAAGCAGGAATGACCAGGCCGAAATAATATGAAGCCACGTCGAGCAGAAAACCGGCCGACATTAACTCGGCATCGCCCATGTAATAATATTTGTCCTTATAGAGTGTCTCGAACCACGAGCGATACATGATCGGATACTGCTCATTGTAGTGCTCGACGTTTGAAGTCACATCCTCGCCTGCGAGATTCCGCGCTACGAAATAGGCCACGTAGTTGCTGGTATAGGAACAGAAATCGAGACCTGGACTGTAAAGTGGATCGATAAATCCAGCGGCGTCGCCAACGCAGGCCCAGCCCTCGCCGCAAACTTTTTCGCTGTAATATGGCAGTGCCGAAAACGCATGCACGTCACCTTCAATCGCGCGCGCGTCGCGAAAAATTTCACGTCCGACCGGATTCGCCAGAATGTGCGCGTGCAATCGCTCCGCGATATTCGCGCCCTCCGGCAGTTGGAAGATGCGACTGTCGTAAACAATTCCGGCGCTGACATCCCCGCCGCGAAGCGGAATGATCCAGCACCACCAGCCGTGTCCCATCAAATGGTTGGTCGCCCAAGAACGCGCGGTCCGGCATGCGTCCATGTAATCGCGAAAATTTTCGCGCCAATCATAACTGTCCCAATCTTTCACGCCGGTGAACCGCGCCCAGACTGCGTTGATGGGATGTTCGTTGTTCGGTCGATAGTAACCGAGTTTACGTGCGAGCAACGTGGCTCGACCACTCGCGTCAATTAGCCAGCGCGCACGAACCCTCTTCTGTGCAAGATCGACATCTACTGTCTGTCCGTTCGCTCCGTTTAACTCAATCTTCGTCACTTTCGCTGGTCGCAATAATTCACACCTGGCGTCCACCGCGCACTCGAGCAAATGCGAATCGAGTTTGGCGCGATCGACCTGAAACGTTTGCACGCGCGCTGAATAGCGCGGCCCGATCTCAACGCAATCGTCGAAGCGTTGCTCTGGCGAGTTGCAAAACCACATCCGCAGCCCCTGCTTCGCGAGGTGCTCGTGACCGAGATAATTTGCCAGCCCGAGGATCCGCGTCATGTAACAGCTGCTCACTTCGGTCGTCGATTCGCCGACTTTACGATCAAACGCGGCGTTCTTTTCGATGATGAGCACACGCGCGGCCGGATGTTTCCGCTTGATCATCAGCGCCGTGGCCGCACCGGAAAATGCGCCACCGATGATCACAACATCGTAATCAAAATCCATGGCCGACAGAGAGGATGGACTTTGCCCGCGGCAAACGCAATTGTGTTCCCATCGAATGATCTTCAAAAACGGGCGTTTGATTTTTCCAAATGGTGTTTGCGACGGACTGGACCTCCTCGTCGAAGACGGAATGATCACGGCGATTCGCGCGCAAGCGCACGCGATGGGCGAGAAAATTGTCGATCTTGAAGGCAATTACCTCGCGCCCGGTTTCATCGATATTCATATCCACGGAGCAATGGGTCGCGACACGATGGAAGCGTCCGTCGACGCATTTCGTGCCATCGGCGATTATCACGCGAGTGGCGGAACGACCTCGCTCTTGCTCACAACCGCAACCGCGCCAATCAAAGCGATTGTCGATGTAGTGCGCGCGGTGCGCGATTGTCGATCCTCGTTCAAGCAAATCGCCGGCATTCACGTGGAAGGGCCGTTCGTTTCCAAGGCGAAGTCGGGCGCGCAACGCTCGAGTTTGATCCGAAGCCCGACGCGAAAAGCGTACGCGCTGTTGCTCGAGCACAGCGACGTAATCAAGCGAATGACCCTCGCGCCCGAATTGCCCGGCGCGATCGCGCTGATCGATGAATTGCGGAAACAAAACATCTCTGTCAGCGGCGGTCATAGCGATGCGTGGGAAGACGACGCGCGCGCTGCTTTTGAGCACGGGATGCACAGCGTGACCCACACCTTCAATTGCATGTCGAGTGCGCGCCGCCGTGGGACCCATCGCGTCGCCGGTCTGCTCGAATTTGCGATGAGCGAGCCGGAAATCATTTGTGAGTTGATCGCCGACGGCCATCACGTTTCGCCGACGTTGATGAAAATGCTGTATCGCGCCAAAAGCTTCACTGGCATTTGTCTCGTCACCGATGCGACCGCCGGCGCCGGTTTGCCCGATGGTTCCAAGTTTTCGCTTTACGGAACGAAATGCATCGTGGAAGGCGGCGTTTGTTTGCTGGCCGATCGCTCCGCTCTCGCCGGCAGCGCGGCGCGTATGATCGATCTTGTCCGCGTCATGGTTACCAGAGTTGGTGTCCCATTGCACGAGGCCGTCGCCATGGCGACCGACACGCCGGCCTTTGTCATTGGTCTGACCAGCAAAGGCCAATTCAAAATCGGTGGCGACGCAGATTTGGTGGTAATTTCGCCTGAGCTCGACGTCCTCCGGACGTTCGTTGCGGGAGAAGAAGTTTTCCAGCGTTAGATCGACAAGAGAAACTCGGCGATGTCGAGCGACGCGCGCGGGCGACTGAGGTTGCTGATGTTGTCCGACCATTCGTGCCATTGCTTTGCGTCGTCGGCGAATGCGCGTCGAACTCCCGCGACGATTTTGTCGTTCGAAAGCGCGATTACGCCTGAATTTGTTTCAACGATCAGTCGCGCATTGCCTTCTTCCTGACCGGAAACGATATGACTAATGATCATCGGGCAACCAGCGGCGATCGTTTCCTGCACGGTTGCGCCGCCGGCTTTGCCGATCAGCACGTGATTTTCGCAAAGCAGGCGCGGAAGTTCGTCGGTCCAACCGAAGATGTCGATCTTATGATCGCCCGCCGCCGCTTCGACCGCGCGCCGAAGTTTTTCATCGCGGCCGACGGTCACAGTTAACCGAATATCAAGCTCGAGAAGTCTGCGGACGAGGGCGGGTGCGCGATGCGTTCCAGCGTTGATGACGTAAAGGACGCGGGGCATTAGCTCAGCGGGCGATTGTCGATCTTTCGTGAAATCAGCGAAGCGTGGACTGACCGGAAAACCGAACACCTTGATTTTTTCGGGCGGCACGCCGCCATTCCGGACAACGACCGCGCTTTGTTCGTTGGCGACGATAAAGTAATCGGCAGGTGAACGGTACCAAATCGCGTTAACGGTGATCGAGTCGGTCACGACAGCGATGTTTTTGCAGCGACGTCCATTTCCCAAAATTTGCTGCAAAAAATAGGGATAAGGCGGAAAGGTCGAAACAACGACATCGGGCTGAAAGCGGTCGAGCAGGCGGCCAAAATTTTTCTTGAGACCGCGGAACCTCTGAAATCGCCTGTCGAAATCCTTTTTGCGATCGAGCCAGTTGTAAACGTATCCCCACGATTTCGGCCAGCGGTTGATCAGCGCCAGATAAGAGCGCCGGACAATTTCGTTGAAGGCGCCGAAGGTTTCCGGGAACAAATCGCGAAGTTCGACTTCGACTTTCGGCGCGACCCGCGCCAGCCCGGCGCGAACCCCGCGCGCGGCGCTATTGTGACCCTCGCCAAATCCGGCGGTCAGGATCAAAATTCTTTTCACGATTCGTTAGGCCAACACGGCAGCGACAGCAGCTGAAGCGCGTGGAAGTTTAATGGATATTTCTACTCGGCAAAGTAAACTCTGAGAAACGTGAAAATATTGCGCACGATCTGGCGAGTTTTTCGACGATTGATCTGGGAGACGGCGACCGACAACACGACGGGTTTGGCGTCGCAAATGGCCTATCAACTTATACTCGCGTTGCCATTTGTGCTGCTCTTTCTCTGGCACTTGCTCGGTTTATTTGGAACCGATCCGGCGAACTTGCATGGGATTTTCGCTTTAGTGAAAAGCTTCCTGCCGCCGGATCCGAAAGTGCAGGACATCCTTGACCGGGCTGTAGCGAGCGTGGTCGTGACCGGTTCGAGCGGTTGGCTGGCAAATGCTGGTATCTTTCTGGGAATTTACTTGGGCACCGTCTTCATCGCGACGATTTCGCGCGCTCTCAGCCACACTTATGGTGTGACGGAACCGCGCAACTGGTGGTCGAAATACATTATTTCGTTCTTGCTGCTCTTCTGGTTCGGAATCGTCATCCTGGTTTGCTTCAACGCTATTGTTTTCGGCGAAACGCTGGCTGGCGTCGCAGAAGTAAATTTTCAACTGAAAGTGCCGCTTCAGGCATGGGTGGCGGCGTTGAGTTTGCCATTTACGGCGATCGCGTTAATCGCGCTCGCGCTGGTTTTGTATCTGCTTACGCCGGAAAATTATCTAACCATCCGGCAAGCCTTGCCTGCGCCCTCTTTTTTTCAATTGGCTGGATCACGGTGACGAAATTGTTCCAGTTATATGTCGCGCGCTACAGCCGCTACGACGCAACTTATCTGGCCCTGGCGTCGATGATCATTCTGCTCACGTGGATGTATCTCACTTGTTTGTTCCTGCTGGTCGGAGGGAAGTTGAACGCGATCCTTCGCCGGGAACGAGAGAAGCGCCAGAAATCTGAAACGTCCAAGCCGGCGATGCAGCCGGCCTGATGAATTTTTGATTTCGTTGCCGGGTTGATCGCGCGTGACACTCTGTTACGCTGCGCAGCAGTGGTACGTTTTCGCGTTTGGTTGCAAACTTTTCTCGCGCTCAGCGCGGTCATTGGCGTCGTTGTCCTTCAAGCACAACAAAGCGATGAGGAGAAGCCGACGCGAATTCTGAAGGCTCGGGCCGTGAATTCACCATCGTTGGGCGAAACGCCGAGCCCGACGCCCAAACCGAAAACGTCGCCGCACAAGAAAAAGAAAACGACGTCGCCATCCCCCTCGCCTTCGCCGAAACCAAAAGCGAAAGCCAAGAAAACACCGGCGGACGAATCGGAAGCGTCTCCGACACCGAGCGAAACGCCGGAAGCGACACCGAAGCTGAAGGCGAAGAAGAAGGCTGCGGGAAAGGAACCCTCGCCGAAGCCAAAGAAGAAAAAGAAAACCGCTGGCGAAAAATCGCCAAGCCCGCACAAAAAGACTTCGCCCAAACCGTCCGAAACTCCGGAGGTCCAAGCGAACGCGTCACCGCCGCGCGCAGTCCCGGTCCCGAGTCCGAACGCGCCTCCACCGCCCGCCCCAAGATCGACATCTACATTTGGCGCGCCGGTTGAAGAGCCGGAACAATTGACGATCGAAAAATACGGTTACGAAAAACCGAAAGGTTTTTGGGCGCGATTATTTGGCGGCGGTGGCCGACCTAGTGCCAGCAGCGGCGCCGGCTACCGTTATTTAACGAGCTCTGTGCGCGCCCAGATCGATCGTGCGCCAGTGGCGCGGAGTCGCTGGCAATACATCATCGTCCACAACAGCGGAACGCGTCAGGGAAATGCGGCCGCGTTCGATTATTACCACCGGCATATTCGTCGAATGCAAAACGGACTGGCGTATCATTTCGTGATCGGCAATGGAACTTCCACCGGCAACGGTCAGATCGAAGTGGGGGACCGCTGGCGTCGGCAAATCAACGGCGGCCACGTTCACAGCGATTATTTGAACAACATCGCGCTCGGCATTTGTCTGGTCGGCGATTTCAATCGCGATCAACCGACGCGTGCGCAGCTCGATTGCTGCGAAGAATTAATCCGTTATCTCAGGCAACGCTGCGGGAAAGTCGGCGATCATTATCCGATTGTGAAGCCGCATCGGGAAGTGAATCCGCCGCGCTGGGCGACCGATTGTCCGGGCGACGTGTTTCCCTATTCCTGGTTCCGGCGCTTCCAGGAATAATCAGCTGCGGGTCGCCACAATGACGTGGCTCTCTTTGTAATTCCACCGGTAGCCGAAGTTGAAACCGATCGGTGGCGGACCGCTCTGCTCGAAAATCTCCTTCAGTTTCGGCTGGTAGTGCTGTTTGAAAATCTCGATCGGGCCGAGGTAGGTGCCGAACACGCGGATGTTCCATTTATCACGATTGAAACTGGCGATCGGAATGCCGGCGTCGTCCTGCACAATCGTGTTGCTATGATCGAGAATGAAATTGCGGATGCGGCTGAAACCTTCTTCGAACATCAAATAAGAAGAAGATTTGAGAAAGCTGCTTCCGACGCCGAAGTGGTCGCAAAATCTGAGAAAGCCCGGCGTCGATGCGATTCCGCCATCGGAAATATCAGTCGTGAAATAGTAAAGCGTTTGCTTCTGGCGGGAGTGATTGTCGATGTAATCGATCCGGACTCCGGGTGTTCCACCGCTGCCAGGACGGCTTTGTTGAAATGATCCGCCTTCGTTGAGCGAACCGTAAGTGACGTCTTTGATCGATTTGTTGGCGCGCGCAAGGAAAACGTAGAGAATCGGCAAAGTGCCTTTCAGTTCTTGCGAGTCGAGACTCACTTTCATGTC